>NZ_JBEXNT010000013.1:0-75700 GCF_040611255.1 Kitasatospora sp. NPDC002965
GGCACCGGGGCACCGGGGGCGCCCGGCGCGGGCGCGCCGGGCAGGCCGCCCGGACCCGGGAGACCTCCGGGCGGGGCGAGCACCGTCGGCGCCGGCTCCACGGCCGGACCGGACGGCGGCACCGCGGCACCGGGCCCGGGCGCACCCGGCAGACCGGCCAGACCGGGGAGGCCCCCGGGCGGGGCGAGCACCGTCGGCGCCGGCTCCACGGCCGGACCGGACGGCGGCACCACCACCTGCAGGCCGCCCTCGGGCAGCAGCACGGTGGCCGCCTCCGAACCGGCGCTGGGCGCGCCGGGCAGGCCCGCGCCGTTGGTGCGCAGCCCCTCGGGCAGCAGCACGGTGGCCGCCTCGGCCCCCGCGGCGGACACCGGCGCGTCGGCCGGGTCGTCGAACACGGGCGGCGGGGCGAGCATGGTCGGGGCGTCCCCGGCGGGCCGCTCGGAGACCGGCGGCGTGGTCAGGACGGCGGGCGCCGGCCCGTGCTCGGCGCCCACCGGAGCCGACGGCGCGGGCAGCACCGGCGGCGCGACCGGCACGACGGGCGCGGCGGGCGCGGCGGGCGCGACCGGCACGACGGGCGCGACGGGCGCGGCGGGCGGCACCTGCTCGGCGGGCGTACCCAGCCGCTCCGCCTCGGCGACGAGCGCCGCCGCACCGGCCTCCTGCAGCCACTGCGGCGGGCTGAGCAGGAAGGACGTCGCCTCGACCGGCCCCGGCGTCGGCCGGGCCGCCCCGGCCGGGTTGGCCGCGACCGGCCGGCCGTAGGCCTCCTCGTACTGCCGGACCACCTCGTTGACCGGCAGCGCGGGCCAGAGCGTGCTGGCGCCGGAGTCCCGGGCGATCACCAGCCGTGCCTCGCCCTCGGACCCGGTCGCACCGGCCCCGGACCGGCCCGCGGAGTCCGCGCCCCCGCCGGGCTGGACCGCCCAGCAGACGAAGCCCAGGTCGAACTCCCGGACCCGCACCTCGCGCTGCCGCTCCTGCGGCACCCCGCCGTTGATCCACTCCTCGGCGAGCTCCTGCGCCTGCGCGTACGTCACCACGCCCGGTTCACCCCTGTCCCCTTCGTCCCCGCTTGTTCCGCACCTTCGACCACCGGTACCGGGGCCGGCCCCGGCCGCGCCACCGCCGCCACGTCAGCCCACCGGGACGGCGCGCGCGAACCCGCCGTCCACCATGAGCTCGGCGACCGTCTCCAGCTCCGGCGGGCTCCCGGCCAGCCGGAGCAGGAAGGCGTCGAAGTCTTCGCCACAGGGCAGCAGCAGCCGGCCGGCCCGGTCCTCCGGCGACTCGGCGGCGCCGTTGTCGCGGGCGTCGTCGTAGAGGCAGAACCAGACCGAGCCGGTCCGCTCGCCGCGCACCTTGAGCGCCACGATGCCACCCTGCGCGTAGGCGATGCCCAGGTAGTCCTTGGTGAGGTGGTCGCGCAGGCACTTGTTGGCGTAGACGACGTCCTCGGTGCCGTACTCCTCGCTGAGCGTCAGGAACGGCTGGTCGAGCAGCAGCCCCAGCTCCGGGTCGAGCGCCACCCCGACCGGGGCGTGGCCGCCGCCGAGCTTGAGGAAGGTCCGGTAGGCGCCGGGCAGCCGGTAGCCGAGGCGCTCCTCGGCGCGCTGCACCAGGTCCTCGGTGACGCCGATCGGGTCGCCGCCGTCCTTGGCGAGCGAGAAGTGCACCGGCCGCTTCTCCTGGAGCGGCCGGGTGCCGCGCCGGAAGTGGTCGGCGGAGGAGGTGGCCAGGCCACCGTGGTGCCGCAGCAGGGCCTTGACCTCGACCGGGACCAGTTCCATCCGGCGCCAGCCGGGGGCCGCCCGGCCGACCGCGTGGTGCCAGGTCCAGCCGGGCGGAGTGGCGACGGCGGTCTCCAGGTCGGCCCAGAGCGGGTGGCCCTGGGTGAACAGCGCGGCGTTGGCCGACACGTAGTCGGTCAGCCTCAGCTCGTCGACGCCGAAGCCGACGGGCGGGTCGGCGACCTCGGCCGCCGCGGCGGCGTACGGGCCGAAGTCCGGGTAGCCGTACTCGTCCACCTGGACCCCGGCGGGGTGCCGCTCCGCGCGGACCGGATCCGGGAACTGCACCACCTGACCTGCGTACGCCGCGTTCGGTGCGGCGGCGACGCCGGGCCGACCTGTCGTCATCTGGGAGCCCCCACTGGCTGCTGCAAATTCTCGGTGCGCTTGTTGGACACCAGGGTAGGGGGTGCGCCCCGGCCGCGGTCCCCCGCCCGGGGAGACCGGGACGGGACCAGGACAGGACGGGGGCCGGACCGGGTTCAGGCCGCCAGTGCCTCGGCCAGCGCCTCCACCACGCGTTCCTGCTGCGCCTCGCCGATCTGCGGGTAGAGCGGCAGCGTCAGCAGTTCACGCGCGGCCCGCTCGGCGACCGGGAACGCCCCCTCGCCGTGGCCGAGGTGCCGGAACGCGGGCTGGAGGTGGACCGGGACGGGGTAGTGGACGCCGGCGCCGATGCCGGCCGCGTTCAGGGCGCCGAGCAGCGCGTCACGGTCCCGGCCGGCGCCGACCCGCACCGCGTACAGGTGCCAGACGTGCTCGTTGCCGGGGGCGGTACGCGGCGGGGTGATCCCGTCCAGGCCGGCCAGCAGCCGGTCGTACCGCTCGGCTGCGGCCCGGCGGGCCTCGTTCCAGGCGGGCAGCCGGCGCAGTTTGGCCCGGAGCACGACGGCCTGCAGCGCGTCCATCCGGGAGTTGAAGCCGAAGCGCTCGTGCACGTACTTGCGCGCGGAGCCGTGGTCGCCGATCAGCCGGACCGCGGCGGCCAGCCCGTCGTCATCGGTGACGACGCCGCCCGCGTCGCCGTACGCGCCCAGGTTCTTGCCGGGGTAGAAGCTGGTCGCGGAGATCCTGCCGTGGAACGCCCGGCCGTGCTGCCGGGCGCCCTGGGACTGCGCGGCGTCCTCCACGACCGGCCGGCCTCCGGCCAGGTCGAGCAGCGGCGCCATCGGGGCGAGCTGGCCGTTGAGGTGGACGGGCAGCAGCGCGACCGCGTCCGGCAGGACGTCGGCGACCCGCGCCGGGTCGATCAGCAGGTGGTCGGGGTCGGCGTCGACCAGGACCGGGCGCAGTCCGGCCCGCTGGACGGCCTCGGCGGTGGCCACGAACGTGTTGGCGGGCAGCACCACACCGCCGCCGGGCGGGAGGTCGAGGGCGCGCAGGGCCAGTTCGAGGGCGTCGGTGCCGTTGGCGGCGCCGACGCAGTGCCGGGTGCCGGAGAAGGCGGCGTACTCCTCCTCGAAGCCGGTCACCTCGGGGCCCTTGACGTAGCCGCCGCCGGCGAGCACCCGGTCGAAGCCGGCCCGGACCTCGGCTTCGACCTCGGCGTGCGCGGCCCTGAGGTCGACGAGCGGTACGGGCTGGTCGGTGGTCATCGTGGTCTCCCCTGGGCCGGTCGGACATGGGAACGGTCGGAACGCGGGAACGGGCCTGGACGGAACGGGCCTGGACACGGGAACGGGCCTGGCCGGAGCGGGCGGCGTCGGGAGGGCGCCGTCGGGCGGGCGCCGTGGAACCGGCCCGGTGGAACGGCGGGCGGGCGTCCGGGCCCACGAGCCGCTCGCCCGGCCCGCTCAGCCGAGCGCGGTCCGCAGGGCCCCGACCACCCGGTCCTGCTGCTCCTCGGTCAGCGCGTGGTAGAGCGGCAGGATCAGCGAGCGCCGGGTGAGCAGTTCGGTGGCGGGCAGCGGCACCCGGGCGGTGCCCTTGTACGGGGCCTCCAGGTGGGCCGCCATGATGCCGCGCCGGGCGGAGACGCCGGCCTCGGCGAGCCGGGCGAGCAGCTCGGCACGGCCGGGGGCGCCGTCCGGCGGCAGCACCCAGCAGGACTGGTAGTTGGTGGTGCCGTGCGGCGGGTCGTCGACCAGCCGGAGTCCGGTCCCGGCCAGCAGCTCCCGGTAGCGCCCGGCGAGTTCGCGCCGCCGCGCGACCATGGCCGGCAGCTTGCGCAGCTGCACCAGGCCGACGGCGGCCTGGATGTCGGTCATCCGGTAGTTGAAGCCGATCTCGTCGTAGGTCTCCAGCAGGTTCGCCCCGCCGGCCGCCGCGTGCCGGTCGGCGGCGGAGACGCTCATCCCGTGCTCGCGCAGCCGCCGCAGCCGGGCGGCCAGTTCGCCGTCCCGGCAGGTGACCATGCCGCCCTCGCCGGTGGTGAGCAGCTTGCGCGGGTGGAACGAGTACGCGGCGATCGCGGCCGTGCTGCCGACGGGCCGGTCCCGGTACACCGAGCCGGCCCCGCAGGCGGCGTCCTCGACCACGGTGATGCCGCGCGGTCCGGCGACGGCCCGGACGGCGTCCAGGTCGACCGGGACGCCGCCCTGGTCGACCACGACCACCGCCCTGGTCCGCGGGGTGAGCAACGGTTCGACGGTGGCGGCGGTGAGGTTGCCGGTGGCCGGGTCGACGTCGGCGAAGACCGGCACCGCACCGACGTAGGTGACGGCGTTGGCGGTGGCGACGAAGGAGAGCGACGGAACGACCACCTCGTCCCCCGGCCCGACGCCGGCGCCGATCAGCGCCAGGTGGAGGGCGGTGGTGCAGGACGAGACCGCGACGGCGTGCTCGACCCCGAGGTGCTCCGCGAAGGCCCGCTCGAACTCGGCGACCCGGGGGCCCTGGGCCACCCAGCCGGAGCGGACGGCCTCGGCGGCGGCCTCGGCCTCCTCCTCGCCGAGCCAGGGGATCATGACGGGGATGGTGGACACAGGTGTACTCCGAACTGCCGTGCGGTCACGGCGGGGAGGAGCCCGCAGGAGCGGTGGAGCGGCCCCGGCGGCGGGCCCCGGCGGGCGGCGGGCGGGCCGCGGCGAAGCGGCCCGGTGACGCGGCGGCCCGGTGGCTACTGCTCGCGCCACCAGGCGACCAGCCGGCGCAGGCCCTCGTCGAGGCCCAGCTCGGGCTTCCACCCGAGGTCGCGTTCGGCGGCGGCGATGTCCGCGAGCCGCCGGACCACGCCGCCGGCGGTGTCCCGCGCCGGGCCGTGCTCGACGCCCAGGTCGGTCCGGTCCATCGCGGCGAGCAACGCGTCGGCGAGGCCGCGCAGCGAGACCTCACCGGCGCTGGCGATGTTGTAGACCCGGTCGGTGACGGGCGCGGCGGCGGCCAGCAGGTTGGCCCGGGCGATGTCCTCGGTGTAGACGAAGTCCATGGTCTGCGCGCCGTCACCGAAGATCAGCGGCTGCTGTCCGGCGACGATCCGCTCCATCCAGCGGATGAACACCTCGGTGTACCGGCCGTGCACGTCCATCCGGGGGCCGTACACGTTGAAGTAGCGCAGCGCCACGTAGTCCAGGCCGTACATGGCGTGGAAGGAACGGAGCAGGCCCTCGTTGAAGACCTTGGCGGCCCCGTACAGCGTGTCGTTGTTGTAGGGGTGCTGGGTCTCGGGCGTCGGGAAGACGTCGGCGAGGCCGTAGACGGAGGCGGTGGAGGAGGCGACCACCTTGCCGACGCCCACCTCGGCGGCGGCCTCGACCACGTCGAAGGTGCCGTCCACCATGACCTCCAGGGCCAGCCTGGGTTCGGTGGCGCACTGGGTGATCCGGATCGCGGCCAGGTGGAAGAGCAGGTCGGTGCCGGGGCGGAGCAGCTCGCGCAGCAGGGCACGGTCGCGGATGTCGCCGTCCACCACCCGCAGCCGGCCGGGCGCTGCCGCCTCCCGGGCGTACGCGAGGTTGGCCTTCCGGCCGCGGACGAAGTTGTCGAGCACCACGACCTCGCGGGCACCCGCCTCGATCAGCTGGTCGACCACGGTGGAGCCGATGGTGCCGGCTCCGCCGGTGACCAGGCAGCGGGAGCCCTCGATCTCTACAGCGTTCACCGCGTGGCGGCCCTTTCCTGAGCTTCGGACAGTACGTCGTCATCGGGCAGTGCGCCGTCATAGGGCAGTGCGCCGTCGAGGCCGGCGCCCACCGGGACGGTGGCACCGCCGAGTTCGAGACTGAGCGAGGCCGCCTCCAGCAGTTGGAGCACCCGCAGGCCGGACCGGCCGTCGGTGAGCGGGTCCCGGCCCTCGGTGATGGCGGCGGCGAACTCGGCCATCACGTTGCGCAGCGCCTCCTGCTCGACCAGCGCGGGAGCGACCATCGAGCCGACCCGGTAGGAGATCTGCGTCTGGTGCCGGATCGCGTCGGTCAGCTCGTCGGGCGGGGTGAGGTCGACGCCGCGGTCGTGCACCGCGAGTCGGGCCTGCGGGTTGAGGTCGTCCCAGACCAGGGTGCGCCGCGACCCGCCGATCAGCGTGGTGCGGACCTTGGTCGGCGAGAGCCAGTTGACGTGGCAGTGGGCGAGCGCGCCGTTGCTCAGCCGGACACTCAGGTACGCGACGCAGGCCCGTCCGGCACCGATCGGGTCGGCGCCCTGGGCGGAGACGCCGACCGGTTCGACGCCCGGCGGCAGGACGAAGTCGAGGATGGACAGGTCGTGCGGGGCGAGGTCCCAGAGCACGTCGACGTCCGGCTGGACGAGCCCGAGGTTGATCCGTACCGAGTCGAAGAACTGGACGTCGCCGATCTCCCCGCCGTGCACGAGTTCGCGGATCCGGCGCACCACGGGGGTGTAGCAGAAGGTGTGGTCGCACATCAGCACCAGCCCGCGTTCCTCGGCGAGCGCCACCAGTTCGGCGGCCTCCGCGGCGGAGGTGGTGATGGGCTTCTCCACCAGGACGTGCTTGCCCGCCTCCAGCGCGGCCCGGACCAGCCGGTAGTGGGCGGCGGCCGGAGTGGCCACCGCCACCGCGGCGACCCGTTCGTCGGCCAGCACCTCCTCGAACGAGGCGGTGGACCGGACGGTGCTGTACTCGCCCAGCACCCGGCGGGACTTCGCCTCGTCCAGGTCGCAGAGCCAGTGCAGTCTCAGTGCCGGCGTCTGCTGTGCGTTGCGGACGAGGTTCGGTCCCCAGTAGCCGGCCCCGACCACCGCGATCCCGATCCGGTTCGCCGGCACGGTCTCCGGCGGCGCGCCCGGTGTGGGCACGTGTTCGCCGGGCGCCTCGCTGGCGGATTCCGTCGTCATCGCAGGACCCCCCCTTGCTCGGCGCCGCGACTCCCCCGCCCCGGCGCCCTCAACGATCATGGCAGGCAAAGGAGTTGCCAGTACCCCACGGGGTTCCCCACCGGCCGAACGACCCCTCGGCTCGCTGCTGGAACGCTACCGGCCGCCACCACCGCCCGGGGGTGGATTCGGGAAACCCGGGGACGAGTCGTGACGATGCCGTGCGGATCCGGCCAACGTCGCGTGTCCGTCCGCCCGGGCGCGGGGCCCTGCCGGAGGGTCGACGGGCCGGCCCGGCCCGGCGCCGCACCCCGGTTGTGCGGTTGTCAGTGCCATTTGACAGGCTTGCTCCGGGCCGGCCCCGCCAGCCCCACTGGTACCGACAGCACCGGGGAGCGAGAGGGAGGACGACGCCATGACCACCGGGGAACCGGCCGGCACGCCGCCGCTGCGCCATCACCGCGACAGCCTGCTGCCCGCCGTCGCCGCCGCCCTGTCGCTGAAGGGCGGCGAGGTGCACACCCTGGCGGGCGACAAGTCCGCCCGCCGGCCCGTGCTGCACCCGCTGGTCGGCGACTTCCTGGACGCGCTGCCGCCGGAGCACCGGGAGCGGTTCACCGGACGCTGCCCGGAGGCGGTCCTGCTGTCCCAGTACCTGGTGGCGGTGGACGGCAAGCGCTCCAAACGCGCCTCCCGGAAGCCGATGAGCCTGCCCGAGGCGCGCAAGGCGCTCAAGGGCGCGCGGCTGACGACCGTACGGATCCGGGAGGAGCACGACCCGGCGCACGGTACCCACGCCCCGCCGTGCCGCTCCTGCTCGCCGCTGCTGGAGCACTTCACCGTGCAGAGCGTCGCCGTCGGCCCGGCCGCCGGCCGCTGACCGGCCACCGCCCGGTCCCCGACCGCGCACCCGCACCGTCCCCCGTCCCCGACCCGCCGGAGCCCGTCCTGAATCCGCCCAGTCCGCCCCCGCCCCCGCCGTCCACCCTCACCGGACCGCCCCCGCGGACGCGTCCGCGCTTCCCCGCCGACGTCGCCGCCGAGCTCAAGACGGCCGGCTGGCACCCCGGCCGCTGGCAGATCCGGCAGGCCGAGGAGTGGGCCGACGCCCTGGTCGGGTACGGCAGCCCGGCCGGCGTCCAGCACTCGGTGTTCCCGGCAGCGGTGGAGGCCTGGGCCGAGTTCGGCGGCCTCGCCTTCGACCTGGCCGGCCCCGGACGGCAGCTGGCCCGGACCCCGTTCCTGGTCGACCCCCTGTGCGGGCTGCACCAGCCGCGCACCCTGGCCGACCTCGGCCGCGCCCTGGACACCCGGCTCGCCCCGCTCGGCGAGGAGGCGTACGGACAGGCGCTGCTGGCGGTCGACGAGGAGGGCCGGGTCTACAGCCTGGACCACACCGGCGAGTGGTTCCTCGGTCACGGCGTCGACCAGGCGATCACCGCGCTGGTACTCGGCACCGCCCCCGAGCGGCTGCGCGCGCCCGACGAGCCGTAGACCGGGGCCGGTCCCGGCCGCCTCCCCGGACTCGCCCCGGACCGCAACCCACCGTGCCCGGTACCCGACCGCACCGGCGCCCGGCCGGGACCGGCAGCGGGAGGGCGGACGGGCGTCGGGGCTCAGACCAGCCGGTCGGTCCGGACCGCCAGCCGCGACGGCAGCACCGCCTCCACCCGGAACCCGCCGTCCCGCTCCGGTCCCGACGAGAAGGTGCCGCCCAGCGCGATCACCCGCTCCCGCATCCCGACCAGCCCGTTGCCGCCGCTGGGCAGCGCGGCCGCGGCCCGCTCGCCCCCCGGACAGGCGTTCACCACGCTGACCCGCACCCCGTTCGGCGCGTACGCGAGCAGCACCGAGACCTGCGCCCCGCCGGCGTGCTTGTGCGCGTTGGTCAGCCCCTCCTGGACCACCCGGTACGCGGTCTGCTCGGCCTCGGCGGTGAACTCCTGCCGGCCGCCGCTGACCGTGAGGGTGACGGCCATCCCGGCCGCGCGCGACTGGTCGACCAGCCGGGGCAGCGCGGCCAGCGAGTCGGGCTCGATCGCCGCCTCGTCGGACATCCGCAGCACCCCGAGGATCTCGCGCAGCTCGTTGAGCGCCTGCCGGCCGACCTCGCCCATCAGCTTGGCGCTCTGCGCCGCCCGGTCCGGGTCCTTGGCCACGATCCGCTCCAGGGCCCCGGCGTGCACCACCATCAGCGACACGCGGTGCGCCACCACGTCGTGCATCTCGCGGGCGATCCGGGTCCGTTCCTCCAGCCGGGCCCGGCGGGCCCGCTCCCGGGCCTGTTCGGCCAGCAGGTCCAGCTCGGTCTCCAGGCCGTGCGCGCGGTCCTTGAGCGACTCGATCAGCCGCCGGCGCGCCCCGACGTAGAGGCCGGTCACCACCGGGGCCACGGTCAGGCCGACGGACACCAGCAGCGCCAGCACCAGCTGGCCCCAGAACGGCGGCTGCTCGACGTCGCCGGGGGTCAGCATCGACAGCAGGATCACCCCGGCGACCTCGGCGTAGGCGAGCGCGGAGAGCGCCACCACCCGCCGTCGGCGCGAGGGCCACTCCCACGTCTCGGCCAGCGTGTACAGCGCCACCATCAGCAGCACCATGCCGGGGATCCCGGGCATCACCATCAGGGCGACCAGCACCGGTACGGCCGGCCAGCGGCGGCGCAGCACCAGGGTGGCACCGGCCAGCGCGCCGAACAGCGCGACCCCGAACATCGTCGCGGTTCCCAGGTGGAACCGGGCGCCCAGGAAGGCGACCGAACTGGCCGCACACTCCAGCGCCGCGAGGGCGGCCAGCCCGGCGTCCAGGAGGGCGCTGCGCCGACGCCGCCACCACAAGAACGACCGGTCCCGCGCGCGCTCCCCAGGCGACTTGCTCATGGCTCACAGACTACGGCGCATCACCGCCCCTTCCCCACCCGGTTCCGCCCCGACACCTCGACCGCGCTCCAAGTGGTCCAGACCACATACGGGCCCGGGGCATCCGTGTCCGCCATCCGGCCACCTCGCGGACAGCGACCCTCCCGACACCTATGCTGGTCGCGTCGGACAGCGCGGTCCGCACGCGTCACACCCGCCACACGCGGGCGGACCTGTGACGATGAGCCGTTGCCGAACACCCCACCACCCCGAGGGAGCCAGCCGTGACCGCTCCGGTCCCCACCCCGGCGGACAGCCAAACCGCAGTCGGCGCAGCCGGCCCGGTCGCCGACAACTCAGCCCTGCGCGCGGACATCCGCCGTCTCGGCGACCTGCTCGGCGAGACTCTGGTCCGCCAGGAGGGCCCCCAGCTGCTGGGCCTGGTCGAACAGGTCCGTCTGCTGAGCCGCACCAACGGCGAGGCCACCGCCGAACTGCTCTCCGACATCGACCTGGAGACCGCCGCCAAGCTGGTGCGCGCCTTCTCCACCTACTTCCACCTCGCCAACGTCACCGAGCAGGTGCACCGCGGCCGCGAGCTGGCCACCCGGCGCGCCCGCGAGGGCTCGCTGCTGGAGCAGACCGCCGACCAGCTCGCCGAGGCGGACCCCAAGCACCTCCAGAACACCCTGGCCCACCTCGCGGTCCGCCCGGTCTTCACCGCGCACCCCACCGAGGCGGCCCGCCGCAGCGTCCTCAACAAGCTCCGCCGGATCGGCGAACTGCTCGACCGGATCCACCGCGAGGAGATCGCCGCCGGCCTCTCGCACGCCGACCCGGCGCGCACCTCCTCGGCCCGGCGCCAGGCCGACCGCCGCCTCGCCGAGGTCATCGACCTGCTCTGGCAGACCGACGAGCTGCGGATCGCCCGCCCCGAGCCCACCGACGAGGCCCGCAACGCCGTCTACTACCTGGACGAGCTGTACCGCGAAGCCGTCCCCGCGGTCCTGGAGGAGCTGCACGAGGAGCTGGCCCGGGTCGGCCTCGCCCTCCCCGACGGCGTCCGTCCGCTGACCTTCGGCAGCTGGATCGGCGGCGACCGCGACGGCAACCCCAACGTCACCCCGCAGGTCACCTGGGACGTCCTCAACCTCCAGCACGAGTACGGCATCAAGGACGCCCTCGCCGCCGTCGACGACCTGCGCAACTCGCTCTCCACCTCCGAGCGGCTGGCCGGCGCCTCGGTCGAGCTGCTCGCCTCGCTCAACGCCGATCTGCAGCTCCTCCCCGAGCTGAGCCCGCGCTACAAGCGGATGAACGCCGAGGAGCCGTACCGCCTCAAGGCCACCTGTGTCCGGCTCAAGCTGGAGAACACCCGCGAGCGGCTCGCCAACGGCACCCCGCACGTCAAGGGCCGCGACTACCTCGGCACCCGCGAGCTGATCGCCGACCTCCGGCTGATCCAGGACTCGCTGCGCGCCCACCGCGGCGAGCTGATCGCCGACGGCCGGCTCGCCCGCGCCATCCGCACCGTCGAGGCCTTCGGCCTCCAGCTCGCCACCATGGACGTCCGCGAGCACGCCGAGGCCCACCACCACGCGCTCGGCCAGCTCTTCGACCGGCTCGGCGAGGAGGCCTGGCGCTACGCCGACATGCCGCGGGAGTACCGCCAGCGGCTGCTCGCCAAGGAGCTGCGCTCGCGGCGCCCGCTCGCCCCGACGCCGGCCCCGCTGGACCCCGCCGGCGCCAAGACCCTGGGCGTCTTCACCACCATCCGCGAGGGCTTCGAGCGCTTCGGCGACGAGATCGTCGAGTCCTACATCATCTCGATGTGCCAGGGCGCCGACGACGTCTTCGCCGCCACCGTGCTGGCCCGCGAGGCCGGCCTGATCGACCTGCACGCCGGGATCGCCAAGATCGGCATCGTGCCGCTGCTGGAGACCACCGACGAGCTCCAGCAGGCCGACCGGATCCTCGACGAGATGCTCTCCGACCCCTCCTACCGGCTGCTCGTCTCGCTGCGAGGCGACGTCCAGGAGGTCATGCTCGGCTACTCCGACTCCTCCAAGTTCGGCGGCATCACCACCTCCCAGTGGGAGATCCACCGCGCCCAGCGCCGGCTGCGCGACGTCGCGCACCGGTACGGCATCCGGCTGCGGCTCTTCCACGGCCGCGGCGGCACCGTCGGCCGCGGCGGCGGCCCCTCGCACGAGGCGATCCTCGCGCAGCCCTGGGGCACCCTGGAGGGCGAGATCAAGGTCACCGAGCAGGGCGAGGTGATCTCCGACAAGTACCTGCTGCCCTCGCTGGCCCGCGAGAACCTCGAACTGACCATCTCCGCCACCCTGGCGGCCTCCGCGCTGCACACCGCCCCGCGCCAGGCCCCCGAGGAACTGGCCCGCTGGGACGCCGCCATGGACCGCGTCTCCGAGGCCGCGCACACCTCCTACCGGGCCCTGGTCGAGCAGGAGGACCTGCCGAAGTACTTCTTCGCCGCGACCCCGGTCGACCAGCTCGCCTCGCTGCACCTGGGCTCCCGTCCGTCCCGCCGCCCCGACTCGGGCGCCGGTCTGGACGGCCTGCGCGCCATCCCGTGGGTGTTCGGCTGGACCCAGTCCCGCCAGATCGTCCCCGGCTGGTACGGCGTCGGCGCCGGCCTCGCCGCCGCCCGCGAGGCCGGTCTCGGCGACGTGCTCGACGAGATGTACGGCCAGTGGCACTTCTTCCGCAACTTCCTGTCCAACGTCGCCATGACGCTGGCCAAGACCGACCTGCGGATCGCCCGCCACTACGTCGAGCAGCTGGTCCCGGCCGAACTGCACCACGTCTTCGACCAGATCGTGGCCGAGCACGACGTGACCCTGCGCGAGGTCCTCCGGCTCACCGGGGAGAGCGAGCTGCTGGAGCGCAACCCGGTGCTCAAGCAGACCTTCACCGTCCGCGACGCCTACCTGGACCCGATCTCCTACCTCCAGGTCGCGCTGCTGCGCCGCCAGCGCGAGGAAGCCTCCACCGGCCGCAAGGAGGACCCGCTGCGGGCCCGGGCCCTGCTGCTGACCGTCAACGGCATCGCCGCCGGTCTGCGCAACACCGGCTGACCCCGGCCGGAACACCCGGAACACCCGGAGGGCCCCGCGGCGCGTGCCGCGGGGCCCTCCGCCGTCCCCGGCCGGACGAGCGGCGCCCGGCCGGTCCGGCGACGTCCGGCCCGCCCGTTGCCGGTCAGTCCAGCGGCCGCACCTCGATCACCAGCGGCCCGTACCGGGCCAGGACGTCCGCCCGGGCGGTCGGGGCCTGCGCGGTGACGACGAGCACGCCGGTGCCGTCCTCCGAGACGTACACGTCGGAGATCGTCACGTTCCGCGCCGCCCAGTAGTCCCGGTCGTCCACCTCGATCCGCTGCGCCAGCGCGTGGAAGAACTTCCGCGATCCGGGCACGTCCACGAAGTTGATCCCCACCCCGAGGTGCGGAACGGTGTTCAGCACCACCTGGTCCAGCTCGCTCCCCGGGACCCGCATCACGTACACCTCGCCGGTCCCCAGGTCACTGCAGACGCCGAAGTAGTGCTCCGGGTAGCTCCCCGAGCCGATTCGCCTGATGTCGGCGGACACGTCGATCGGGTGGCGGTTGACCTGGCCCCCGCTCGTGCTCGACCCGGGCTTCGGCGACGCGGGCAGGGTCGGCCCCGCGGTGGTGGTCGGCGGGGTCGAGGGCGGCGTCGAGGGCGGGGTCGACGGGGCGTGCGCCTCCTCCCAGGTGGGCAGCCGCAGCGCGGCCGGGCCCCCCGCGCAGACCCCGAGCATCCCTCCCGTGTCGATGGAGCTCGACGTCGACGGCTGCGGGTGCAGGGTCTGCGACGACGTCCCTCCGGGGGTCGGCGGGGGCGGTCCCCAGCCGGTGGCCCCGGCCGCGGCCGGACCCGCCGGCCCGGCGGCCCCGGCCCCGCCGACCCCCACCTGCGTCAGCGCCCCGATGCCGACCGCCAGCACCGCCGCCCCCGCCGCCACCCGCAGCGCCAGCCCCTGCCGCGACCGGCGCCGGCCGGCGGCCCTCAGCTCCGCCAGCGGCGGGCTGCCGCCCGCCGACCGGGCCCGTGCCCCGAGCCGGACGACCAGCTCCTCCTCGAACCGGTCCGCAGCGCCGTCCGCGGCGCCCCGACCGTCCCTGTCCTCAGCCGTCATGGCCCACCATCTCCTTCGCCGGTGCCAGTTCCTGTCGAAGCGTCTTCATCGCGCGGGCCAGGTGGGTCCTGGCCGTCGTCAGTGAGCACCCGAGTTCCTCGGCCACCTGGGCCACCGACCGATCGGCGTAGTACCGCAGGACCACCGCCGTCCGCTGACGCGGCGACAGCGATCTCAGGGCCCGCTCCAGTTGCTCGTCCCGTGCGTCGACCGCGGCCACCGGGGTGTCCGGCAGTTGCGGCGTCAGCACCTCACGACGGGTCCGCCGCCAACGCGACACGTGCGTGCGGACCATCGCCTTGCGGACGTAGCCCTCGGTCGCGCCGGGGTCCCGGATCGCGCCGCGCCGGGCGTACACCCGGGCCAGGGCGTCGTGCAGGAGGTCCCGTGCGTCGTGGACGTCCCCCGTGATCAGGAACGCGCCACGCAGCAGCGCCTGGTACCGCGCCGCGACGAACTCGTCGAACGGGTCACCCGTGGTGCCGTCCGGCCGCATCGATTCGCGCTTCATGCCCACAGGACGCCCCGGCCGCCGGGAACGGATGACAGCCGCGGGAAAATGCCGGAGGGGCCGGCGTCCGCACCTCGGACCCGGCCCCTCCGCTCTCCGTCACTCCGTCAGATCGCCCGCGCGCCGGCGCTTGATCCACAGGGCCGCGCCGCCCGCGGCCACGACCAGGCCGCCGCCGACGGCCAGCAGGCCCGCGTCACCGCCGACCGAGCCGCCGAGCACCGGGCCGACGAACTGCGCCGAGACCGGCTCCGGGGACACCACACCCGGATCGGGATCCGCCACCGGATCGGCGTGCGCCACACCGCCGGAGAGCAGCACGCCGGCCGCGCCCAGGGCGCCGGCGGTGCCCAGCGCACCCGCCGTGCCCACCCGCCGTCCGAGCTTCCTCAGTCGAACCACCCGGATCCGCCGAAGGCGTCGGACCGGCCGCAAACTCCGCATCGAGAACTCCCCAGAACCCGTTCGCGTACTGGCCTGACGCTATCCGATCCGCACAGCCTTCTCACACGCATTCAGGTTTGGACGACCAAGCGTTGCACGACTGTTGTGCAGCCCCCCGCCGCCCGTTCGTACGCGGCCCGCGGCACGGCGCCGGGCCGCCCCGACGGTGCCGCACGGCAGGTCGGGCCCGCCCCGCCGCACGCCGACGGCCCCGGCGCGGACCCGGCCGGACGACGCCCGACCGGCCCCGACGAACCTGCCGGACCTGCCCCGACCGGCCCGGGCCGTGACACGACTCACACGGCGGCGGTCAGGAGTTGTACGTCGACTGGGCCCGCTCCAGACCCTCCGAGAGCAGCGCCTCCACCGCGTCCGCCGAGCGGTCCACGAACCACTCCAGCTCCTTGCGCTCGGTGGCGGAGAAGTCCTTCAGCACGAAGTCCGCGACCTCCATCCGGCCCGGCGGGCGACCGATCCCGCACCGCACCCGGTGGTACTCCGGACCCAGCGACTTGGTGATCGACTTCAGCCCGTTGTGGCCGTTGTCCCCGCCGCCCGACTTCAGCCGGAGCGCCGCGTAGTCGATGTCCAGCTCGTCGTGGACGGCCACCAGCGCCGAGGTCGGCGCCTTGTAGAAGTCCCGCAGCGCGGTGACCGGGCCGCCGGAGAGGTTCATGAACGACATCGGCTTGGCCAGCACCACCCGGCGCCCGCCCAGCCGCCCCTCGGCCACCTGGGCCCGGCTCTTGTGCGCCTTGAACCTGGCACCCATCCGCTGCGCCAGCAGGTCCACCACCATGAACCCGATGTTGTGCCGGTTCCTGGCGTACTGCTCCCCCGGGTTGCCCAGCCCCACCACCAGCCAGGGGCCCTCGTACACGTCCTCGCTCATCCCACCGCTCCTCGTGGTCACCTGCACCGCCATCATCCCGGACGCACCGCTGCCCCGGCCGCTCCCAGTACGGGGAGCGACCGGGGCAGCGGTCTCAAGCTGGTCGACAGGCCGGTCGAAGGGCCTGCCGGGAAGCCTGCCGAAAGGCTCAGGCCTCGGCGCCGGCCTCGGCCTCGGTGCCCTCGGCCTCGGCCGGGGCGGCCTGGGCGGCGATGACCTGCAGCACGACGGTGTCGCCGTCGACGGCCAGGGTCACGCCGGACGGCAGGGTGATGTCCTTGGCGTGGATGGAGGCGCCGGCCTCAAGGCCCTCGACCGAGACGGTGACGGCCTCGGGCAGGTGGGTGGCCTCGGCCTCGACCGGCAGGGCCTGCAGGACGTGCTCCAGCAGGTTGCCGCCCGGGGCCAGCTCGCCCTCGGCCTGGACCGGGATCTCGACGGTGACCTTCTCGCCGCGCTTGACCAGCAGCAGGTCGACGTGCTCGATGGTGCGCTTGATGGCCTCACGCTGGACGGCCTTCGGCAGGACGAACTCGTCCTTGCCCTCGATCGGCACGACCAGCAGGGCGTTCGGGGTCTTCAGGGCCATCATCAGGTCGTGGCCGGGCAGGTTCAGGTGAACCGGCGCGAGGCCGTGGCCGTAGACGACACCGGGGACGAAGCCGGCACGGCGGGCGCGACGGGCGGCACCCTTGCCGAACTCGGAACGGGTCTCAGCGGCGATGCGGATCTCGGACACGACTGCACTCCTCGTAAAAGCTGGCGCGGGGTGCAGGCAATGCGAAAAAACCGCCGGGACCACACCCTCGTAACATTCGGGGGTCACTCGGCGGCGCAACGACTTCTGCCGGTGCCCGGAAAATCCGGCGCCGGCAGCGCGTCGATCACGGAGCGGGCACCCGGCAAGCAGGCACACGGCATCCCTCGCCGAGCAGTTTCACGAGTCTAACCGGACCGGTGGCCTCTCGCGAAATCGGCGGCGGCCCCGGCTCCCGAGGGAACCGGGGCCGCCTGCACGGGGCTCGGTCGGTGCGCACCCGCGAAGGTCAGTGCACACCCTCGAAGAGGCTGGTGACCGAGCCCTCCTCGAACACCTCGCGGATGGCGGCCGCGATCGACGGGGCGATCGACAGCGTCGTGATCTTGTCGAGCTGGATCGAGGCCGGGGTCGGCAGCGTGTTGGTGAACACGAACTCGCTGACCCGCGAGTTCTTCAGCCGGTCGGCCGCCGGGCCGGAGAGCACACCGTGGGTGGCCGCCACCAGGACGTCCGCGGCGCCGTTCTCGAAGAGCGCGTCGGCCGCGGCGCAGATCGTGCCGGCGGTGTCGATCATGTCGTCGACGAGGACGCAGACCCGGTCCTGCACGTCGCCGACCACGTCGGCCGAGAGGATGGTGTTGGCCTGCGTGATGTCACGGCGCTTGTGGATGATCGCCAGCGGCGCGTCCAGACGGTCGCACCACTGGTCGGCGACCTTCACCCGGCCGGCGTCCGGCGAGACCACGGTGAGCTTCGCCCGGTCGACCCGGCCGCCCACGTAGTCCGCCAGCAGCGGCAGCGCGAACAGGTGGTCCACCGGGCCGTCGAAGAAGCCCTGGATCTGCGCGGTGTGCAGATCCACGGCCATCAGCCGGTCGGCGCCCGCCTGGCGCAGCAGGTCGGCCACCAGGCGGGCCGAGATGGGCTCGCGGCCCAGGTGCTTCTTGTCCTGGCGGGCGTACCCGTAGAACGGCAGGATCGCGGTGATGCTCCGGGCCGAGGCCCGCTTGAGAGCATCGATCATGATCAGCTGTTCCATGATCCACTGGTTGATGGGAGCCGTGTGGCTCTGCATCACGAAGCAGTCCGCGCCTCGCGCCGACTCCAGGAAACGGACGTAGATCTCACCGTTGGCGAAGTCCAGGGCCTTGGTCGGGACGAGTTCGGTCCCCAGCGATTCGGCCACCTCCCTCGCCAGCTCGGGGTGGGCACGGCCGGAGAAGAGCTTCAGCTTCTTCTCGCCCGACGTGGTGATCCCGCTCACTGCCACCGTCTCCTCGCGTTGCTGACGCTGAACCCGTCCGCACCGCACAGGCAGGCTCGCGCCTGCCTGCGGGAGGGAGTCGGGGAATTGTCGGTACGCCTGGACACGGGCGGTAGGCCCTGCGGCGCACGCATGACCCCAAGGTTACGCGCCCGCACAGAAACCGTCCGCCCCGGGACCATCTGCCGGACCGGCACCCGACCGGTCAGGCCTCCGGCGAGGCCTCCCGGCCGGCGGCCGTGGCAGCCGCCGCGGCCTGCGCCGATGTCGTTCCGGGGCGCTTGCGCTCGACCCAGCCGGGGATGTTCCGCTGCTGTGCCCGGCCCACGCCGAGCGCGCCCGCCGGAACGTCGTTGGTGATCACCGAACCGGCCGCGGTGTAGGCGCCGTCACCGACCGTCACGGGAGCGATGAACATGTTGTCGGAACCGGTACGGCAGTGCGCCCCGATGACGGTGCGGTGCTTGTTGACCCCGTCGTAGTTCACGGTGACCGAGGCCGCGCCGACGTTGGCGCCCTCGCCGATGGTGGCGTCGCCGATGTACGAGAGGTGCGGCACCTTGGCGCCCTCGCCCAGCTCGGAGTTCTTCACCTCGACGTAGGTGCCGACCTTCGCCTTCCGGGCCAGCTTCGCGCCCGGCCGCAGGTACGCGTACGGCCCGGCGACGGCGAGGTCGCCGACCTCGGCGCCGTCCGCCGTGGTGTTGGTCACACGCGCGCCGGCACCGATCCGGGTGTCCTTGATCGTCGAGTTGGGGCCCACCTCGCAGCCCTCGCCCAGGTGCGTGCCGCCCTGCAGCTGCGTGTTGGGCAGCACCACCGCGTCCGGCTCGTACGACACCTGGACGTCGAACCACGTGGTCGCCGGGTCCACCACGGTGACGCCGGCCCGCATCGCGCGGTCCAGCAGCCGGTCGTTGAGCAGCCGGCGGGCGTGGGCCAGCTGCACCCGGTCGTTGATGCCGAGGATGTCCCGGTAGTCGGCGGCGACGACCGCGCCCACCCGGTGGCCCGCCTTGCGCAGGATCTGCAGGGTGTCGGTGAGGTACTCCTCGCCCTGCGAGTTGTCGGTGGTCACCTCGGCGAGCGCCTGCACCAGCAGCCCGGCGTCGAAGGCGAAGACCCCCGAGTTGATCTCGTCGATCGCCCGCTGGGCGTCCGAGGCGTCCTTCTCCTCGACGATCGCCGCGACCGCGCCGTCCACACCGTCCACGCCGTCACGCAGGATCCGGCCGTAGCCGAAGGGGTCCGGCACCACGGCGGTCAGTACGGTGACTCCGTTGCCCTGCGCGTCGTGCGCGTCGGCCAGGGCGCGCAGCGTCTCCCCGGTCAGCAGCGGCGCGTCCCCGGTGGTGACGATCACCGTGCCGTCCAGCTCGATCCCGTCGGCGGCCAGCGCCTCCAGCGCCGTCCGCACGGCGTGCCCGGTGCCGTTCTGCTCCTCCTGCACGACGGCGCGGGCCTGCGGATGACGGGCCGCCAGGTGCTCGCGGACCTTCTCCCTGAGGTGGCCGATCACCACGACCAGCTGGCCCGGCGTCAGCTCCTCCGCGGCCGCCACCGCATGGCCGACCAGGGACCGTCCGCACACCTCGTGCAGCACCTTCGGCAGGCTGTTCGACTTCATCCTGGTTCCGCCACCGGCGGCAAGCACGACAACGGCGGCGGGCGAATTGGCACTCACGGGGGGAGGCTCCTCATTCGGTTCACAGAGAGGGCAGAGCAGCCCGGCCGGGACAACAGGCCGGTCGCCTTCGCACAGTCCGCCGGACAGCCCAGACAATACCGGCGGCCGGGTGACACGCGCAGTCGAGGCGCGGGGTGGCTCCGCCGCTAGGATTCGAACCCAGACAAAGGCCTCCAAAGGGCCCTGTGCTGCCATTACACCACGGCGGACAGTCGCTGAAACCCTACCCGAGTCGACCTCGTCCTGGGTATCCGCTGCACCAATCCTCCGACCCCGATCCGACGGCAGGGACGGGCGTCTCCCCGCACGGTGATGACCAGGCAGCCGCGGTGGGCGCCACCGGTGTTCCGCGGCCGGGCGGGTGGACACGGGCCGGATCGGGACGTCAGCCATCCAGTCGGGTGAATTCACCCATGCGCCGCCCGGCGGCGTATTCCCTTGTTGGCGGGGCACAACCTACGATTCCGTAGGTTACGCGAACGTAGCCTCCCGTCCTCTCCCCCGCAAGGGACACCCATGAGCATCCAGGCAGGCGAGGCGCGCGCCGACTCCACGCGCTCCACCGCCACCCCCCACTCCGACCCCCCGCACTCCGACCCCCCGGACGCCGACTCCCCGGACCCCGGCCCGCCGCAGCTCTCCGCCACCCGCGGCGGGGAACGGCAGGGGGCCGCCGAGCGGATCGCACTCGGCCTCTTCATCGCCGTCCCGTTCGCCGCCCTGGTCGCCGCCGTCCCGGTGGCCTGGGGATGGGGACTCGGCTGGACCGACCTCGCGATCGCCGCGGTGATGTACTTCCTCACCTGTCACGGCATCACCGTCGGCTACCACCGCTACTTCACCCACGGCGCCTTCAAGGCCAACCGGCCGCTGCGGATCGCCCTCGCGATCGCCGGCTCGCTGGCGATCGAGGGGCCGCTGGTGCGCTGGGTGGCCGACCACCGCAAGCACCACCGGTACAGCGACAAGGACGGCGACCCGCACTCGCCCTGGCGCTACGGCGAGTCCGTCCCGGCGCTGCTCAAGGGCCTCTGGTGGGCCCACATGGGCTGGCTCTTCGACGAGGAGCAGACCTCGCAGCTCAAGTACGCCCCCGACCTCATCCGCGACCCGGCCATAAGGCGGATCTCCCGGCTGTTCTGGCTCTGGACCGCCCTCTCGATGCTCATCCCGCCGCTGGTCGGCGGGCTGGTCACGCTCTCCTGGCAGGGCGCGCTCTCCGCCTTCTTCTGGGGGTCGCTGGTCCGGGTGGCACTGCTGCACCACGTCACCTGGTCGATCAACTCGATCTGCCACGCGGTCGGCCACCGGCCGTTCCGCTCCCGCGACCGCTCCGGCAACGTCTGGTGGCTGGCCGTGCTCTCCTGCGGCGAGTCCTGGCACAACCTGCACCACGCCGACCCGACCTCGGCCCGGCACGGTGTCCTTCGTGGACAGATCGACTCCTCGGCCCGGCTGATCCGCTGGTTCGAGCTGGCCGGCTGGGCCAGGGACGTCCGCTGGCCGGACGCACAGCGGATCGCCGCCCGCCGCGCCGCATGAGGGCCCGCCTGCAGCATGATGTAGGGGTGAACGGGAGCAGCGCAGACAGCACAGGCGGCCACCGGAGCACGCGGACGGACGCGGCGCCCGATCCGGCGCAGGCCCGTCCGCGTGCCGCCGCCGGGGCGGACGGTGCTGCGCCGGCACCGCGCCGCCGTGGCGGCCGGGTACGGATGACCGGCAAGCAGCGTCGGGAGCAGCTGCTGGAGGTCGGCCGCATCGTGTTCGCGGAGCGCGGCTACGACGGCACCTCGGTGGAGGAGATCGCCGAGCGGGCCGGGGTGTCCAAGCCCGTGGTGTACGAGCACTTCGGCGGCAAGGAGGGGCTGTACGCGGTGGTGGTCGACCGCGAGATGCAGCTGCTGCTGGACATGGTGACCGGGGCGCTGACCGGGGGGCACTCGCGGGAGCTGCTGGAACAGGCCGCGTTCGCGCTGATGGACTACATCGACACGTCCACGGACGGCTTCCGGATCCTGGTCCGGGACTCGCCGGTGGCCCAGTCGACGGGCACCTTCGCGTCGCTGATCAGCGACATCGCGACGCAGGTGGAGGACATCCTGGGGCTGGAGTTCAAGGCGCGGGGGTTCGACGCCCGGCTCGCCCCGATGTACTCGCAGATGCTGGTGGGCATGGTCGCGCTGACCGGCCAGTGGTGGCTGGAGGTGCGCAAGCCGGAGAAGGCCGAGGTGGCCGCCCACCTGGTGAACCTGGCCTGGCACGGCCTGGAGGGGATGGAGCGGCACCCCAAGCTGGTCGGCGACCGCAAGGCCTGAGCCCGCTCAGCCCCGCCGGACCGCGACGGCGAAGATCCGGCGGAACGGGAAGACCGTGCCGTGCGGCCCGGCCGGGTAGGCCTCCCGGAGCAGCGCGCCGTACTCGGCCAGGAAGGCCGAACGGTCGGCCGGGTCGCCGAGCCGGGTGAGCACGGGCCGCAGTGCGGTGCCCTTGACCCACTCCAGCACCGGGTCGTCGCCGGTGAGCAGGGTGCTGTAGGTGGTCTCCCAGACGTCGGCGGTGCAGCCGGCCTCGGCGAGCGTCCGGAGGTACTCGTCCGGTCGGTGGACGCCGGCCCGGACGGCGTCCCCGCCCACGGACTCGCGCCAGCGCGGGCTGCGGCGGAGCTCGGCGAGCAGCACGTGGCTGGGCGACCCGAAGTTGCCGGGCACCTGGAAGGCGATCACCCCGCCGGGCCTGAGCGCCGCGGCCCAGCACCGCAGCAGGTCGAGGTGCCCGCCGGCCGCTCCCCGCTCGCCGTCCCCCGCCGGGGAGTCCCCGGGCCCGGACCGGCCGCCCGGCCCGAAGCCGATCCACTGCAGGGCCGCGTTCGAGACGATCAGGTCGGGGGCCGCCGCCGCGGGGTCGTAGCCGGCCGCGTCGGCGAGCAGGTAGTCGGCGGTGGGCTCCCCGCCCCCGGCGCGGGCGGCGGCGAGCATCTCGGCGGAGTTGTCGACCCCGGTGATCCGCGCCCCGGGCCAGCGTTCGCGCAGGACGGCGGTGGAGTTGCCCGGGCCGCAGCCGATGTCGAGGACGGTGGCGGCGGGTTCGTTCGGCACGGAGGGGACGCGGGCGAGCAGGTCGCGCAGCGGGCGGGTCCGTTCGTCGGCGAAGCGCAGGTACTGGTCCGGGTCCCAGACGGGTGCGGACATGGCCCACCTCCCAAGTCTCTCGACATCAAGATATCCAGTCGAAGCGTCCGCCCTGGAATTCTCGATGTCAAGAGACTTCACATCGACACAACCCCCGATACACTGATCGCCATGGAGGACGAGGTCGATCGGCTGGTCGCAGCATGGCGCCGAGAGCGCCCCGACCTCGACGTGGAACCACTTGAGGTGCTCAGCCGGGTCAGCCGGCTCGCGCGGCACCTCGACCGCGCCCGTCGGGCGGCCTTCGCCGAGCACGGGCTGGAGCCCTGGGAGTTCGACGTCCTGACCGCGCTGCGGCGGGCCGGCTCGCCGTACCAGCTCTCCCCCGGCCAGCTCCTCACCCAGACCCTGGTCACCTCCGGCACCATGACCAACCGGATCGACCGCCTCACCGGCAAGGGCCTGGTCAAGCGACTGCCCGACCCGGACGACCGGCGCGGCGTCCTGGTCCGCCTCACCGACGACGGACGCGACCGCGCCGACCAGGCACTCGCCGGACTGCTCGCGCACGAGCGCGAGCTGCTCGCCCAGTTGACCGGCACTCAGCGGGGCGAACTCGCCGGACTGCTCCGGCAGCTGGTCGCCCCCTTCGACAACATCCCCTGACCCGGATCTCCCGACCCGAACCGTCCGGCCCCGAACCGTCCGACCCGGGCCTCCCACCCGGTGGAGGAAACCTCGGAGGTCCGCGGGGACGGGCCCGCTCAGAAGCCGTCCGGGTAGGGCGCGCTGAGCGCCGGCACCGGGGCGGGCACGGGATCCGGGGTCCGGTAACCCGGCAGCAGCTCGGCCAGCCGGCGGCGCACCTCGTCGTCGCTGTTCACCGCCGCCGCCTCGTACAGCCCCGTCAGGCCGCCCGCCAGATCCTCCGGCCCGGAGCCGGACTCGGCCAGGGTCGCGTAGATCCGGGCGTGCGCGGTCGGCTGCCGTTCCTCGCCCTCGGAGAACAGCGCCTCGTTGAGCTTCTCCCCCGCCCGCAGTCCGGTGTAGCGGATCTCGACCTCGTCCCGGGCCAGCTGCACCTGCTCGGCGAAGTTGTGCACCAGGTCGACGATCCGCACGGGCTCGCCCATGTCCAGCACGAACACCTCGCCGCCGCGCGCCATCCGGCCCGACTCCAGCACCAGGCCGACGGCCTCCTCGATGGTCATGAAGAACCGCGTCACGTCGGGGTGGGTGACCGTCACCGGGCCGCCGCTGCGCAGCTGCTCGGCCAGCACCGAGAGCAGCGAGCCGCGCGAACCGAGCACGTTGCCGAACCGGACGGCGGAGAACACGCCCGTGCCGAGGTTGCGCGCGTCCCGGGCGTTCGCCTGGACGATCAGTTCGGCCAGCCGCTTGCTGGCGCCGAGCACCGACGTCGGGTCGGCCGCCTTGTCGGTGGAGATCAGCACGAACCGCTCCACCCCGGTGGCCAGCGCCGCCTCCACCAGGTGGTCGGTGCCGAGCACGTTGGACTTCACCGCCTCGCTGGGATGCCGTTCCAGCAGCGGCAGGTGCTTGTGCGCGGCCGCGTGGAACACCACCTCGGGCTCCAGGTCACGGAAGATCTGCTGGATCCGCGGCCGGTCCCGGATGTCGGCGATCACCAGCGACTCGTCGGTGAGCAGTGCCTCGCCCCAGATGTCCAGCTGGAGCCGGTGCAGGTTGGACTCGTCGTGGTCCAGCATGTACAGCGCGCTCGGGTTGAACGCTTGGACCTGGCGGCAGAGTTCACTGCCGATCGAGCCGCCGGCGCCGGTCACCAGCACCCGCCGGCCCTCGATCACGTCACGGACGTCGGCCGAGACCACGTGCACCTCGTGCCGGCCGATCAGCCGGTTGACGTCCAGGCTGCGCATGTCGGAGCCGACCACCTCCCGGCGGAGCGCCGCCAGGAAGGACGGCAGGTAGCGGACGGCGGCACCGGCGGCCGCGGCGGCGGTCGCCAGGGCGCGGACGCGCTGCGGGGCGAGGCCGGGGATGGCCAGGGCGACGACCTGGGCCCGGTACTCGACGGCGAGCCCGGTCAGCTCCGCGAGGGTGCCGAGGACGGGGGCGGAGTCCACCGACCGACCGGCCTTGGCCGGGTCGTCGTCGAGCAGGCCGATCGGCACGAGACCGAACTCGGGTGCGCGGCCCAGGTCGCGGACCAGCGCGGTGCCCGCCGCACCGGCGCCCACCACCAGGGTCCGCAACCCCGTCGGCGGCGCGGCCGGGGCGCGCGAAGCCGGCAGTGGGGCGCCCGGGAGCCCGTCCTGGGCGCTATCGCCCTGGTTCGCGCCCTCCCCGGCCGTGTGCGGGCGTGCGGAAGTGCTGTGCGGCGACATGTGTCCTCCGGAGTTCCCTGACCTGACGGACCTGAGCCGGTACGGCGGTGAGACGGGCGGATCAGCCGGCGCCGGGAGCTGTGGTCGTGGCGACGGACGACGGGGCCGCAGGAGCGGCGGGCTCGGACGGACTGACACCCGCACGGCGGGCCACCGCGACAGCGGCCAGGGTGGAGTGCACCCCGAGCTTGCCGAGGACGTTCTGCATGTGCGTACGCACGGTGTGCGGGGACAGGTAGAGCCGCTCGGCGACGGCCTGCCGGCCGAGGCCGGCGACCATGCAGCGCAGGATCTGCTTCTCCCGAGGGGTGAGCGTGTCGACCAGCCGCTCGCTCTCGGTGCGGTCCCGGCGGGCGGTGGTGAGCTCCCGGATGACGCCGGTGAGCAGGGCGGGCGGCACGTGCGTCTCGTCCCGCAGCACGCCCCGCATCACCGTCAGCAGCCTGGCCAGCGAACTCTCCTTCGCCACCCAGCCGGTGGCGCCGGCGTGCAGGGCGCGGGCGGCGCGGTGCGGGTCGTCGGCGGTGGCCAGGACGATCGCCCGCAGCGCGGGATGGTGGCGGCGGATCCGGGCCAGCAGGGTGATGCCGTCGGGCACCTGGGCGGTCGACGCCGGGGCGGCGGGGGAACCCGGAACGGCCGGGGTCCCCGGCCCCGATTCCGCCGGGTACGGGCCGGCCGGGTGAGCGGCCGGGCGGAGCGCCGACGGCTGGCGGACGGCGTGCGCCCCGGGGGGCGCGCCGCCGGCACCGGGCGATCCGGCGCTGCCGAGCGGTCCGGCGAGGCCGGACGATCCTGCGGTCGCGGTGCCCGGCCCCCCGGGGACCGCGGCCGGACGGCGGGGCGAAGGCAAGGCGACGGGTCGGCGGCGAAGGACCTCCGGCGGCGGATCGACACCCGGCTGGCGGGCCCTGCGCGCGGCGGCCCCCGCCTCGGCGACCCCCAGGTCCGCGTCGACCAGGACCACGTCGAAGGCGCGGCCCTCGGTGGCGGCACGCTCCAGCGCCCGCTCCGCGGCAGCCGCGCTGCCTGCCGCGCCGACCTCGACATCGGGCTCCGCGGCGAGCGCCGCGGCCAGTGCCTCGGCGAAGATCCGGTGGTCGTCGACCACCAGGACGCGGATCCGTCCCATCGTCACTTCCCCCCTGCTCAGCTCCGGCCCGTGTCCGGGGCGGCGCCCCGGTCCTGCCTCCGCCGCCCGGGCGTTCCTGCGCCGCCCGCCTCCCGGATACCCGGAAGAGCCGAGGTGCCGGCCCCCACCGGTACCGGAATCAGCGTACGGGGTGGCCGCCGACTCGGTGGGGGTTTGGTGAAGTTTCGTCAGGAGGTGAGAAATTGACGCGACTTGGTGCTTCTCGGGCCGCCGGGAACGCCGGAGCGCCGCCCCCGTCCGTACGGGGGCGGCGCTCCGTTCGCGGCGTGTCCGACCCGGGCGCCGGGGCGGGCTGCCGGGGCCACCGGCCCGCAGGGGCTACAGGCCGTTCTTCTCCAGGGTGAACTTCCAGGCGTCGGCGACGATGTCGTCCAGGTTCGGGCGGCGCGGGGTCCAGCCCAGCTCGCGGTGGGCACGCTCGGCGGAGGCCACCAGGACGGCCGGGTCGCCCGCGCGGCGGCCGGAGACCCGCACCGGGATCTCGCGGCCGGTCACGCGCTTGACCGACTCGATCACCTCGCGGACCGAGAAGCCGCTGCCGTTGCCGAGGTTGCAGATCAGGTGCTCGCCCGGCTTGGCCGCGTCCAGGGCGAGCAGGTGGGCGTCGGCGAGGTCGGCGACGTGGATGTAGTCGCGGATGCAGGTGCCGTCCGGGGTCGGGTAGTCGTCGCCGTACACCGCGATGTGCTCGCGCTGCCCGAGCGCCGCCTGGAACACCAGCGGGATCAGGTGCGACTCCGGGTCGTGCCGCTCGCCGTAGGCGCCGTACGCGCCGGCCACGTTGAAGTACCGCAGCGAGACGGCGGCCAGACCGTGGGCGACGGCCTCGCCGGTGATCAGGTGGTCGACGGCCAGCTTCGTGGCACCGTAGGTGTTGGTCGGCGCGGTGCGGGCGGTCTCGGCGATCGGCACGGACTCCGGCTCGCCGTAGGTCGCGGCGGTGGAGGAGAACACCAGCCTGCGCACACCGGCCGCGCGCATGGCGCTGATCAGCTCCAGCGAGCCGGCCACGTTGTTGCGCCAGTACTTCTCCGGGTCCGTGACGGACTCACCGACCTGCGAGGAGGCGGCGAAGTGCAGCACACCGTCGAAGGAACCGTCCAGGACCTTCCCGGCCTCCTGGATCCGGCCCTCGACGAACTCCGCACCGGACGGCACGCCCGCACGGAAGCCCGTGGAGAGATCGTCCAGGACGGTCACCTGGTGACCCGCCTCCAGCAGGTGGGCGGCCACCACACTGCCGACATAGCCGGCGCCACCCGTGACCAGGTACTTACTCATGCTCGACCTCCAGCGGACGATGGTTTCCGCCGTCGGCGGGCCATCGGAGACGTACGTACGACTGCGGCCCATTCTCCCTGGCCCCCAGGGTGCTCCGGACCATCGGGACGGCCACCCTATGCCAGGTTTGACCCGGTTCCGGATGCCCGTACGAGCCCCGTACGCCCGCACGACACTTCGGGCTTCGCACCCGCAGCCGGGCCGCGCGTTCCCGAACGGCGGAGCACCCCGGCCCGGGGCCCGCAGCGGAGGGCGGAGCCGGGCCCGCGCCGGGCGCCCGGAGACGGGACCCGGGCCGTGGAACCGGGGCGGATTCGGCGCCGCGCCACGCTTTAGGGCCGGGCCATCCGGTCCAGCAGCCCGGTGCGCGCCGCGACCGCCGCCGCCTCCAGGCGGGTCCGGGCACCGAGCTTCATCAGCACCCGCTGGACGTGCGTCCGCGCCGTGCTCGCGGCGATCCGCATCCCCGCCGCGATCGCCGCGGTGTCCTCGCCGTCCGCGATCCGCGCCAGCACCTGGACCTCACGCCGGGTCAGCAGCCGCAGCAGCCGGACCGCCTCGTCGTCCGGCTCCGCCGCCGGCCTGAGCAACTGGTCGAAGGCGCCCCGGAGCACCTCCACGGTGACCGCCGCCTCGCCCGCCCGGGCCCGGGCGATGGCCCGCTCGACCACCTCGATCCGCTCGTCGCTCGGCACGTAGCCGGCCGCACCAGCGGCGAACGCCCCTGCCACTCCCCGCAGTTCACCAACCGGGCCGAGGACGATGACGGCCACCTCGGGCCGCTCCCGGCGGATCCGGCGCAGCCCCTCGAAGGCCCCCGGATCGGCCGGCGCGGACACGCCCAGCAGGCACACCTCCGGCCTCCGGCCCGCCACCAGGTCGGCCGCCGACCCCGCCGGCGAGCCGACCGCGAGCACCCGGTGACCACGTAACTGGAGCGCGGTGGCCAGCGCCTCCGCCAGTAGCCGGTGGTCGTCGACCACCACGAGTCGAACACCCATGAGGCCCTCCAGGTCGGCGTCCGGCCCGCACCCCCGCCCGCTCGGGACAGGTGGCCGATGACGCACCATCACAGCGCATTCCGTACCCGACTTGCTAGGCCGTCTCACCGCCACCGCGAGGGCGGACACACGAAAAAGACCCCCGCCTGATGGCGGAGGTCCTTTGCCGAGCCCCCATGCGGAATCGAACCGCAGACCTTCTCCTTACCATGGAGACGCTCTACCGACTGAGCTATAGGGGCTTGTTCACCTCGTCCGGGCCGGCCTGACCACTGCCCGCTCGAACAAGGAAGACACTACACGGCCCGGCGCCGGAAAGGGAAATCGACCCGGGCCGGGATCCGGCCGCGTTCAGCCCTCCCCGTTCGCCCGGTCGAGCCCCTCCCGGACGGCCAGCATCGCCGGGGCGTGCTCCTCGGTCCAGCGACCGAGCGGCGCGACCAGATCGGCCAGCTGCAGGCCGAGCGGCAGCAGCTCGTAGACCACCCGCGGCGGCGTCTCCGGGTACACCGTGCGCCGGACCAGCCCGTGCCGCTCCAGCGTGCGCAACGACTGGGTGAGCATCTTGCGACTGATCCCGTCGACGGCTCGCCGCACCTCGGAGAACCGCTGCCCGCCCAGCTCGCCGAGGCTCATCACGATCAGCAGGGCCCACTTGTCCGCCAGGACGGCGAAGACGACCCGGCTGGGACAGAGCCGGGCGAAGACATCGAGCCCCTGCGCCTGCCCGACCACCGCCGGACGGCGCTCCTGTGTCGTCATGCCGCCAGCGTAGCGATCCGGGCCCCCGGTCCCCCTCGGTCACCAGAGGGGACGCGGTCCCCCGCCCGGACGCTCCGCCTTCCCTTCCTACCCCGGCGGCACGGGCTCGCCGCCACCGACCTCACCAACTCGACCTCATCAACTCGGCCTCCGGGAGCGGCGACCGGAGCACGGCCCCGGCCACCGCGCCTGCGCCGGCCCCCGGCCGACCCCCGCCACCGCGCGCGCTACGCCGCCGGGTCCGCCTCCGCCCCCAGGCGGCCGGTCACCCGGCGACGCCCGCCGTGCGCCCCGGCCACCGCCAGGTCCGTCCCGCTCGTCTCCGGCAGCAGCCGCAGGCAGAGCAGTGCCACCACCCCCCACACCGCCAGGTACCAGCCGACCGGCTCCGCCGTCCCGTACGCCTCCGTCAGCCTGGTCGCGATCAACGGGGTGGTCGCCCCGCCCACCACCCCGCCCAGGTTGTAGGTGAGCGCCGCCCCCGTGTACCGCACCCGGGTCGGGAACAGCTCCGGCAGGAACGCCGCCAGCGGACCCAGCAGGCACCCCAGCACCACCATCGCGCCCGCCAGCGCCAGGAACATCAGCGGCCGGCGCACCGTCTCCAGCAGCGGGAACAGCACCAGACCCCACGCCACCGCCAGCACCGTCGCCAGCTGCAGCGTCCGCCGCCGCCCCCACACGTCACTGCGCCGCGCGCTCAGCCACACCGTCACGCCCTTCCCCGCCGCGCCCGCCAGCAGCATCGACAGCACCAGCGTGCTCGGCACCCCGAGTCCCGTCGTGGCGTAGGCCAGCGCGTACGTGGTGGTCAGGTAGAACAGCGCGTACCCCACGGTGATCGCGCCGCAGCCGAGCAGCACCGTCCGCCAGTGCCCGCGCAGCACCTCCATCACCGGCGCCCGCTCCGCCCCCGTCCGCACCTCCCCCTTGAACAGCGGCGTCTCCTCCAGCCGCAGCCGCACGAAGAGCCCCACCGCCACCAGCGCCAACGACGCCAGGAACGGCACCCGCCAACCCCAGGACCGGAACGCAGCCTCGTCCAGGCCCAGTTGGAGCGCCAGGAACACCCCGTTGGCCAGCACGAAGCCACTCGTCGGCCCCAACTGCAGATACGCCCCGTACCGCCCGCGCTGCCCGGCCGGCGCGTTCTCCGCCACCAGCAGCGCCGCACCGCCCCACTCGCCGCCCAGACCCACCCCCTGGCACACCCGCAGCACCACCAGCGCCACCGGCGCCCACCACCCCCACACCGCGAACCCCGGCAGCAGTCCCACCGCGGCCGTCGACAGCCCCATCAGCAGCAACGACGCCACCAGCGTCGTCTTCCGCCCCAGCCGGTCCCCGAAGTGCCCGAACGCCACCGCCCCCAGCGGCCGGGCCAGGAACGCCACCGCGTACACCGAGAACGCCGCCAACAGCGCCCCCACCGTGCCCAGTTCGGGGAAGAACACCCCGCCGAAGACGAGCGCGGCCGCCGTCCCGTAGATAAAGAAGTCGTAGAACTCGATCGCCGTACCGATCAGCGCCGCAGCCGCAGCCCGCCGCATCTGTCCCTTCGCACCCATACCACCACCCTGGCGACCTCCCGACGCCCCGGACCAGCCTCCACCCGAGTGACACCGGCGCCCTCGCCCCCACCACGCGCCGCCCCGCACGCCGGTCCGAACTCCCGCCCGGAGAAGGCCGTGTGCCGCGCAAGGCGCGTGGGCACACCTGCCGTCGGGCTACCGCACGTACGGGTTGTCACTCGGCGGCAGAGGCGCCACCCCGGGCCGCGCCGACCGCCGCCGCACCACGACGAACGCCACCCCGCCGGCCACCAGCACCAACCCGCCGACCACCGCCGCAACCACCGGCACCACACCACCCGAGCCGGCCGCTTCGTCGGCCGCCTTACCCTCCCCCGGAACACCCGAGGAACCCGACGGGCTCACCGGAACCGCCGGAACCGCCGAGGACGGAGCGGGTGAGGACGGAGCGGGTGAGGATTCACCGACCGGCTGCTCCGGAATCGGATACACATCCGCCGGCCCCGGATCCCCGGGCTCGGTCAGGGCAACTCGCGGGCGCACAATGCCGTATCCCACGATGTCATTCCGATCGGACCCGTCCGTCGGCTTCCCGGCGGTGTTGATGAGTACCCGCACAACTTGATTGGCACTCCATTCAGGGTGAACCGCCCACAGCAGAGCAGCCGAGCCTGCAACGATCGCGGTCGAGTTCGAAGTTCCGTGCCCCTTACAGTAACCCGAAGGACCGGTGCAAGCGTTGAAGATCTCAGCACCCGGCGCAGCGAGGTCAACCTGCGGCCCCTGCTCCGACTCTGCCGTAACCGTCCCAGAACGGTCGACCGCCCCGACGCCGATGACACCAGGAATCGCTGCGGGGTACTTCACTGGATTTCCGGCCTGAGCCGAATTTCCAACGCCTGCCACCACTAGGGAACCCTTGGCGTTCGCGTGCGCGACGGCCGCCTTCAGATCATCGAGATCCTGCACCGACGTTCCCGAGGCAGAACCCGCTTGGGAGACGCTAATGATCTTCGCTCCGTGATCGGCCGCGTAAATAATTCCCTGGTTAATCTGCTTCAGAAATTCGGATGTACTGACACCCGCGGAATTGTCATTATTCCTGATCTTGATCGGTAAGACTTTGGCCCCCGGCGCCAGGCCATAGGCGCCGTTCCCACCCAGTCCCTTCCCGGATCCAACCACCAGGGCTGCCATCTCCGTTCCGTGGCTCTCCGTGTAGGTTCCCGCCCCTCCCGGGATGCCGCTGAAGTCCCGTCCCGGAAGAAGCTGCCCCACCAGATCCGGATGGTCCGACTTGAACCCGCTGTCGATCACCGCCACCGTGACACCTTGCCCCTTACTGATCTTCCAGATCTCCGAGGCCTTCATGGCATCCAAATGCCACTGCTGCTCGCGAATCGAGTCCGCTGCGGCGGCAGGCCCTACCGCAGGACCGACGACAGTCCCCGCCGCCAACACCGACGCAGCGAACTTCCGTCCACACACCCGCACGCTCGTCCGCCGCATCACAGCTCCCTCGTCGGTCTCGCCGTCAGGCAAGGACCACACCCCGGACAGGTCCGCCCGGTCACCGGGGTGAGCCCAACGGCCGCGCGATCGTTCCCGCTCTACTCGATCACGCCCGGATTACTCCTCGGAGTACCGCTGGTCCAGGTCTCCTCGTCCTCGTGCAGGTAGTCGGCCCGCTTGCGGCGATCGCGCCCGCTCCGCTCCGCCGTACCGCCCATCATGCCCGGCCCCATCATGCCGCTCTGGACCTGACGCGCCCCGCCTTCGACGACAGCCCCGGCGCCCGAACCCCGGTTCCGTAGGCCGCTCCCGCCCGGCGTGAACTCCCCGCCGGCCACCGGGCCGCTCTGCCCACCGACGACACCGCCACCGGTAGACCCGGAGCCGCGACCACGCGAGCCACCTCCCACCACACTGCCGCCGCCATAGCCGCCCGTCCCCGGCTGGATGCCACCGCCCACCCCGCCGATGCCGCCCTGGCCACCGACCGTGCCCGCCCGGCCCTGAGCCTCGCGCGCCCCGAAGACCGGGCCGGAACCACTCGGTCCCGAACCACCGTTTCCCGCAGGAAGGTTGCCGCCTCCGAAGGTGCCGGTCCGGTTCGGCGGGACAGATCCGCCACCACCCTTGACGGGAGCGACAGCGCCACCGAACGGACCGACCCCTCCGAACGGGACAGGCGCACCACCGGGGTGGGGGGCGGGACCGTTGCCGGAAGTGGCCGGATACCCGGGGCCTCCTCCCGCACCGTGAGGTGGCACGGGACCGCCGCCGCCAGGACCCGACGGGCCTGCCGAGCCGGGCGGCGTCGACCCGGGCGGAAGGCCGTCGAGACCGGTACCGGGCCGGTCAGTGGGGTACCACGGCGACGGAAACGCCCCCGACGTGCTCGGGTCTCGCGGCAGCAGCACCGATCCACCGGGAGACGAACTCGGTGCGGCAGAGACCAGTGGGCCAGTTCCCTGCGAAGCCGACGCAGACGGATGACCGGCCACGGAACGGCCACCACCACCGTAGCCGGCACCTGCCGGACTGTAGCTGCCCCCGCTATAGCCTCCAGCACTTCGCGAACTACGCGTGGAGCTGCCGGAGCCCGCAGAACCACCACCCCCGACCGACACATTCTCGCTATCACCGACGCCACCGTTGTCCGCCTGCGCCCCCGGCAGCTCAGGCAGCTTGAGGCCGTTCAGTTTGGTGGTCGCGGCCTCGTACGCCTGCCCCAACTTCTCCATCTGGTGAATGGCTTCCTGGTGCGCGGCCTCGACGCGCTTGTGAGCCGCCGCGGCCTCCGCGTAGGAGACCCAGGTCGGGTCCTCCTTCTTCATGATCGCGTCGGTCATCACGGACGGGTTGCCGATCCCGGCCACACTCACCGTCGAGGGCTTCAGGCAGGGCTGCTTGGAGTGGCGGTCCACCGTGTCGATGTCGGTCTTCGGCGGTTCCGGCACGCCGGTCTTCGCGGTGCTCAGCGCCTCGCCGGCCTGGACCATCGCGTCGCCGGCACCCTTCGAGTACTCGCTGATCATCGCCGCCGACCTGTTCAGGTCCGTGGCCCAGGTCTTGAAGCTCTCGGCGGCCGGGCCTTCCCACTGGATCTGGCCGAGGTGGGCGGCCAGCGCCCGACTGAGGTCGTCCAGGACCCGGCTGGCCGCCTTGAGCTGGTTACCCCGGCTGGTCACCTTCGTCGGATCGCTGTTGATGACCATCGACTTGAGCCTGGCGTGCTCGATTCCCTCGAAGTTCGTCCCGCCTGCCATCAGTTGCTCCCCGTGTCACTGGAACTCTTCCCCCGGAGCGGCGTCATGAGAAAGACCCGCCACCGCCCTGCTTCGGCGCCGGTCCGTGCGGTCCGGCCGCCGGAATGTAGGTGTCGGCGTTCTTCGCGACCGCCTTGACCGCCGCCGTCTGGTGTTCCTCGTTGCTCCCGTACGTGCCCGCCGTCTGGGCGACCGCCGCGCTCATCCTGCCGATCTGGTCGGCGAAGGCCTTCGAGAGCTGGGCGATCGCCGCGTGCGTCTTGTCGTACGCGGCCATCAGGTCCTTGGACTCACTGAAGCCGGTGCCGAGGTTCCCCTCCGCCAGTTTCTGTTCCTTGACCTTGTGCTGGGCGGCCTCCGACCCCTCCAGGGAGGCCAGCAACGCGTCGACCTTCTTCTTGAAGTTGATCAGCGTGTCGAGTTCGACCTTGACGTCCTTGGATCCGAACGCCGCCACCAGCGCTGTGGCGCTGACGTCGACCTGGACCTGACCGGCCGTCCTGCCGATCCAACTGTTGTCGAGCGACCACGGCTTCACTTCGCCGTTGGGGCCGTCCGCCCAGCCCGCGCCGCCCGGTCCAGCCTCGCCTGGCACAGCAGTCCACCTCTCCCCCGTTCGCGGGGCGCCCCCGGCGCCATGCGGCGACGCACCGTCAACTACACGGCCGTGCAAGCGGAACGGGCCGGACGACCGGCATCGTCCCGCCCGGGCGCACCCGTCCGCCCGTAGGCCGGGTGCCGCCCCGGCCATGGTAGCCACCGCCCCGTCGGACGGGCAGGGACCATGGCCCGCCTGTATGCGATCGGTACGAACGTGACACACGGCGAGGGGCCCCGCGCCCCGGGGCCGGCCCGCCCGTGGCCCCGACCGTGGCCCCCGCCCGCGGCCCCCGACAGCCGGGGACACCCGGCGGGCGCACCCGGAGGCCGCCCCGCCCCGACGGTTAGACTGATCGGGTCCGGTTCCGCCGGATACGACCTCATCTGCCGCGCAATGTCGCACAGCAGCGATCCGGGCCGCCCCGCTCTCCACCCGGGGCAGGCCCCGCAGCAGATCGGACGCAGCCTCGTGACCGCCGCCCCGCCCGCCGACGCCCCCTGGTGGGCCCGCGCCGCCCGGCCGGCGCGGCCTCCGCTGCCGCTCGCGCTGATGGTGCGCGCCGCGTTCGGCATGGCGGTGCCGCTGGCGGTCGGCCTGCTCACGCACCGGGTGGACCTCGGTGTGTTCGCCGGGCTGGGTGCGATGCACGCCACCATGAACGACCGGATCGAGCCGGTCCGGCTGCGCGCCCCGCGGATCGGCGGAGCCGTCCTCGCGTCGGCACTCGGCATGCTGATCGGCACCGCGCTGCAGCACCTCCAGCCGGCTGCGCTCACGCTGGGCGCCGTGTTGACCGTCACGGCCTTCGTCTCGGGGGCGCTGAGCGCGACCGGCCCACGGGGTTCGGCGGCCGGCATGCTGCTGCTGGTGTCTGCGGCATTGGGCAGTGGCATGCCGCTGCCTCACCCCTGGTGGGCGGCGGCGCCGATGATGCTGGCCGGTGCGGCGTTCGTGGTCCTGCTGGGCCTGCCGTCGCGCAGTTACCGGCGGCCCGCGGCGGATCCCCGCAACCGCGCGCTGGCGGCCGCGTACGACGCGCTGGGCCGGGTGCTGGCCGATCTCGGTACGCCGCAGGGCGCGGCCTCCCGCCAGGTGCTGACGGCCCGTCTGAACCAGGTGCAGGACCTGCTGCCCCCGCCCCGCCCCCGTCTGCCCGATTCGCCGCGCACGGTCCGGCTCCGCCGGATGTACGAGGCGGCGCTGGCGGCGACCGAGGCGGCGGCCGGTCTGCTGTGGGCGTGGCGGCCGGTCCCGGCCGAGGTGGCGGAGGTGCCTGCCCGGCTGGCGCGGGCCGTGGAGCGCGGCGGCGGCGAGGTGCCGGTGCCGGACTGGCTGCCGGACACGCCGTCGCGGCGGGCGTTGGACGTGGCTCTGCGGGCGGCCTCGGAGACGGTCGCGGGCCGCGAGGCGGCGCCGGGCACCGCGCCCGCCCCGCCGCCGGATCCGTGGCGGCTGCGGGTGCGGCTGCTGTCGGCCGCCTCGGTCCGGTACGGGCTGCGGGTGGCGCTCTGCATCGCGGTCGGCTCGGCCGTCACGGCGTCGCTGCCGCTCAGCAAGAGCTACTGGGTGCCGATGACGATCGCCTTCGTGCTGAAGCCGGACCTCGGGTCGGTGTTCCTGCGTGCGGTGAGCCGCTCGGTCGGAACGGTCCTCGGGGTGGCGGTGACGGCGGGTCTGCTCTCGCTGACCACCGACGCCTGGGCGCTGACCGGGATCGCCGCGCTCTGTGTGGCCCTGCTGCCGTACGCGACGGCGGCGCACTACGGGCTCAACACCGTGGTGATGACGCCGATGGCGTTGGTCCTGTTGCAGCTGGGCGGGCAGAGCGGGGCGGCCGAGTTCTGGCCCCGGCTGCTGGACACCGTGCTGGCCAGCGCGATCGTGCTGCTGTTCGGCTACCTGCTCTGGCCGGAGCGTGCGCGTCACCGGATCGAGCCGCGCCTGGTGACGGCGGCTGCGGCGCTGGAGTCCTACCTGGCCTCCGTGGCGCAGCCGGACGGTCCCCAGCCGCTCGCCGAGGTGTGGTTGCGCCGGACCGCCTACCGGGCGCTGGCCGACGCCCGGTCGGAGGTGGAGCGGGGGCTCTCCGAGCCTCCGCCGACCGGGCGGCTGGCCGCGCAGTGGCTGCCGGCGACGGCCGCGCTGGAGCGGCTGAGCGGCGCGGTGGCGGCGTTCGCGGCGCAGCGCCGGTACGGCGGCCGGGTGCCGGATCCGGTCGAGGTGGCGCGGGTCCGGCGGGCGCTGGACGATCTGACGGCGGCGGCCCGCGCGCATCGTCCGCCCACGCGCGCGGCGGTGCGGCCGACCCGGCCGCACGACCCGGCGCGCAGCGCGCTGGGCCGTGCGGCGGACGAGCTGGACACGCTTCTCGGCAGTGGTCGGCCCGACGGTGGTCGGTAGGCACCCGCAGGCCGACCGCAGAGGGCCGGCGGACGCCACGGCACCCGCAGGGCGCCGGGGGGCCGCCCTCGCCGGACGTGGACCGACCCGGAGCCGACCCAGTACCGGTCCAGATCCGGCCCAGAGCCGACCTAGTACCGACCCAGATCCGGCCCAGAGCCGACCCGGTACCGGCCTAGACCTGCTCGGCCAGCTCCAGCCAGCTCAGCTCCAGCTCCTCCTTCTCCTCCCGCACCGCCCGCAGCTGGGTGTCCAGCTCGGCGACCTTGGAGAAGTCCGCGGCGTGCTCCGCGAGCTGGGAGTGCAGCTTGGACTCCTTCTGGTCCAGCTTGGCGATCTGCCGCTCCAGCTTCTGCATCTCCTTCTTCGCCGCCCGGGCGTCGCCGGACGACAGCCCGGTGGCGTCGGTGGCGGAGCCGGAGGCCGCAGCGGGGACGGCCGGGGCCGAGGCGGCGGCCATCCGGGCCCTCCGCTCCAGGTACTCGTCGACGCCGTTCGGCAGCATCCGCATCCGCTGGTCGCCGAGCAGCGCGTGCGTGACGTCCGTGGTCCGCTCGATGAAGAAGCGGTCGTGGCTGATGACGACCATGGAGCCGGGCCAGCCGTCGAGGAGGTCCTCCAGCTGGTTGAGCGTCTCGATGTCGAGGTCGTTGGTGGGCTCGTCCAGGAAGAGCACGTTGGGCTCGTCCATCAGCAGCCGGAGCAGCTGGAGCCGGCGCCGCTCGCCGCCCGACAGGTCGCCGACCGGCGTCCACTGCTTGTCCTTGCCGAAGCCGAACTGCTCGCAGAGCTGGCCGGCGCTCATCTCCCGGCCCTTGCCGAGGTCGACCCGCGAGCGGACCTGCTCGACGGCCTGGAGGACCCGGATGTCCGGGTCGAGCTCGACGACCTCCTGGGAGAGGTAGGCCAGTCGGACCGTCTTGCCGACCTTGATCACGCCGGACGCGGGCTGGACGTCGCCCTCCGAGGCGTACGCGTCGCGCATCGCGCGCAGCAGCGAGGTCTTGCCTGCGCCGTTGACGCCGAGCAGGCCGATCCGGTCGCCGGGGCCGAGCTGCCAGGTCAGGTTCTCCAGGAGCAGCTTGGGCCCGGCCTTGACGGTCACGCCCTCCAGCTCGAAGACGGTACGGCCGAGGCGGGCGTTGGCGAACTTCATCAGCTCGCTCTTGTCCCGCGGGTCGGGGACGTCGGCGATCAGGGCGTTGGCGGCCTCGATCCGGTAGCGCGGCTTGGAGGTGCGGGCGGGGGCGCCGCGGCGCAGCCAGGCGAGCTCCTTGCGGGCCAGGTTCTGGCGCTTCTGCTCCTCGACGGCCTCGATCCGGGACCGCTCGGCGCGCGCGAAGACGTAGTCGGAGTACCCGCCCTCGTACTCGTGGACGGCGCCGTTCTGGACGTCCCACATGCGGGTGCAGACCTGGTCGAGGAACCAGCGGTCGTGGGTGACGCAGACGAGTCCGGAGCGGCGCGCCTGGAGGTGCTTGGCGAGCCAGGCGATGCCCTCGACGTCGAGGTGGTTGGTGGGCTCGTCGAGGACGATCAGGTCGGGCGAGCCGAGCAGCAGCTTGGCGAGCGCGATCCGGCGGCGCTCGCCGCCGGAGAGCGGGCCGATGACGGTGTCCAGGCCGTTGGGGAAGCCGGGCAGGTCGAGTCCGCCGAAGAGTCCCTCGATGATGTCGCGGATGCGCGCGTCGCCGAGCCACTCGTGGTCGGCGCGGCCGGCGATGACCTCGTGCCGGATGGTGGCCTCGGGGTCGAGCGAGTCGTGCTGGGTGAGGACGGCGAGCTGGAGGCCGCCGGAGTGGGTGATCCGTCCGCCGTCCGGTTCCTCCAGCTTGGCGAGCATCCGGATCAGGGTGGTCTTGCCGTCCCCGTTGCGTCCGACGACGCCGATCCGGTCGCCCTCGCTGACGCCGAGGCTGACCCCGTCCAGAAGGGCCCGGGTGCCGTAGACCTTCGTGACGGACTCGATGGTGGCGAGGTTGACGGCCACGTGTGCTGCGCTCCAGGGTTCGAGGAATCGGGGCTCGGGCGGAGCCCCGATCCTCCCCAGCCTAGTGGGCCGCCTCGGCCGACCCGGCCGCCGAGCGGTTCGCCGGGGCGGGGCCCGCCCCGCTCGGAGCCGTCCGCGCCCCGCGGGACGGAGCCCCCGGCCGCCTCACCCGGCGAGGACCGCCGCCCCGGGCACCGGCCCGTGGGTGGCGTGCGCGGCCCGGCAGCTGCCGGAGGCGCGCAGCGCGGTGGCGACGGCCTCGGCCGCGTCGGCGTCCTTGGCCAGGAAGGCGCAGGTCGGTCCGGAACCGGAGACCAGGGCCCCGAGCGCGCCCGCCTCGGTGCCGGCCCGCAGGGTGTCGGCCAGGGCCGGCCGCAGGGAGAGCGCGGCGGGCTGGAGGTCGTTGGCGAGCGCCCCGGCGAGGGCGACGGCGTCACCGCCGGCGAGGGCGGCGAGCAGGGCCGGGTCGGCGTCGGGGGTGGGTACCTCGGTGGCGGCGGAGCCGGTGCCGGCCTCCTCGCGGAGGCGGTCGCACTCGCGGAAGACGGCGGGGGTGGAGAGGCCGCCGTCGGCGACCGCGAAGACCCAGTGGAAGGTCCCGGTGACGGGCAGCGCTTCGAGGAGCTCGCCGCGGCCGCGGCCCAGCGCGACGCCGCCGGCCAGGGCGAACGGCACGTCCGAGCCGAGCTCCGCCGCCAGGTCGAGCAGCACCTCCGCAGGCGTGTCCAGGCCCCACAGGGCGTCGCAGGCGACCAGCGCCGCCGCACCGTCGGCGCTGCCGCCGGCCATGCCGCCGGCCACCGGGATGGCCTTGGCGATGTGCAGGTGGACGTCGGGCTCGGCGAGGCCGTGGTGGGCGGCGAGCAGCCGGGCGGCGCGGGCGGCGAGGTTGTTCCCGTCCAGCGGGACGGCGTCGGCGTCCGGACCGGTGCAGCCGAGCGTGACGCCCTGCCCGGGCTCGCCCGGGGTCGCCGTCACCTCGTCGCCGAGGGCGACTGCGAAGAAGACGTTGGCCAGGTCGTGGAAGCCGTCGGCGCGCAGTCCGCCGACTCCCAGCTGGACGTTGACCTTGGCGGGGACTCGTACCGTGACGCTCACTGAGGGCCCTTACTCCGGTTTGTGTTCGGCGATCGCGGCGAACTGCTCCACCGTCAGCATCTCGCCGCGCAGCTTGTGGTCGATCCCGGCGCCGGCGAGTGCCTGCTCGGCGGCGGCGGGGGAGCCGGCCCAGCCGGCGAGTGCGGCGCGCAGGGTCTTGCGGCGCTGGGCGAACGCGGCGTCGACGACCGCGAACACCTCGTCCCGGGTGGCGGTGGTGACGGGGGGCTCGTGGCGGATCAGCGAGACGAGCCCGGAGTCGACGTTGGGCGCGGGCCAGAACACGTTCCGCCCGATGGCCCCGGACCGCTTCACGTCGGCGTACCAGTTGGCCTTGACGGACGGCACGCCGTACACCTTGTTGCCCGGCTTGGCGGCGAGCCGGTCGGCGACCTCGCTCTGCACCATCACCAGCGTCCGTTCGATGCTGGGGAAGGTGGCGAGCATGTGCAGCAGCACCGGCACGGCCACGTTGTACGGGAGGTTGGCGACCAGCGCGGTCGGCGCGGGGCCGGGCAGCTCGGTGACCACCATGGCGTCGCTGAGGACCAGGTCGAAGGCGTCGGCCTTGCCGGGCATCCGGGCGGCGACGGTGTCCGGCAGGTGCCGGGCGAGCACCGGGTCGATCTCGACCGCGGTGACGTGCCGGGCGGCCTCCAGCAGGGCCAGGGTCAGCGACCCGAGCCCGGGCCCGACCTCGACCACCGCGTCCTCGGCGGTCACCCCCGCGGCCCGGACGATCCGCCGCACGGTGTTGCCGTCGATGACGAAGTTCTGCCCGCGCTGCTTGGTCGGCTTGACGCCGAACGCTTCCGCCAGGGCCCGGATGTCCGCGGCGCCGAGCAGATGGCTGTCAGGGGTGGGGTCGGTGGTGCTCACGCGCCAAGGATACGGGCGCGGAGGGTGCTCAGAGTTCGACGACCGCCGCGAGGCCGATCTCCACGGGGTACGGCACCGGGGTCCGCAGCACGCCCTCGTGCTGCGCGACGGGCAGGTGGACGCCCCCTTCCCCGTCCCGGTGGAACTCGTGGACGCTCGGCAGGTTGTCGACGCCGAGGCTCCCTCACTGCACTCATGCTGGTCGGCCCGGGAGTGCCCCGGGACTGCCCAGGGAGTGCCGAACCGTTCCTCCGGAACCCGATGTTCGTTCGATCGGATCAGTACCCGAACGCCCGGGCCGTGTTCGCCGCGAGGGCCGTGGACAGCTCGTCCTCGTGCAGCCCCAGGGTGTCCGCCATCGACCGCACCGTGACCGGGATCAGGTACGGGGCGTTGGGGCGGCCGCGGTAGGGGTGCGGGGTGAGGAAGGGCGCGTCCGTCTCGACCAGGATCCGGTCGAGCGGGGTGGCGGCCAGCGCGTCGCGCAGCGGCTGGTTGGCCTTGAAGGTGACCGGTCCGGCGAACGACAGGTACCAGCCGTGCTCGGCGCAGACCTTGGCCATCCCGGCGTCGCCGGAGTAGCAGTGGAAGACGGTCCGCTCGGGGGCGCCCTCCGCCAGCAGGACGGCGATGACGTCCTCGTGCGCGTCCCGGTCGTGGATCACCAGGGCCTTGCCGTGGCGCTTGGCCATCTCGATGTGGCGGCGGAACGACTCCTTCTGGATCTCCACGCCCTCCGGCCCGGTACGGAAGTAGTCGAGGCCGGTCTCGCCGACCGCGACGACCTGCGGCAGCGCGGCGAGCGCGTCGATCTCGGCCAGCGCCTCGTCCAGGGCGGCGGCCCCTCCCGGGGCCCGCCGCTGACCGGACCAGCCGTCCGGGTCGCCGAGGAAGATCCGCGGCGCCTCGTTGGGGTGCAGCGCGACGGCCGCGTGCACCTGCTCGTACTGGGCCGCCAGCTCGGCGGCCCAGCGCGAGCCGGGCACGTCGCACCCGACCTGGACGACGGTGGTCACCCCGACCGAGGCGGCGCGCGCCAGGCCCTCGGCGGGGGTGCCCGACTGCATGTCCAGGTGGGTGTGCGAGTCGGCCACCGCCACCGCCAGCGGGGCCGGCAGCGGAGGCGGGGTCGACCGGTCGTCGTCCTTCTTCGGCATCAGTCGTCGTCCTTCTTCTCTGCCGCGAGGGCAGGCCTCAGGAGGCCGGCTTCTCTTCGAGCCGCGGGAACAGGATGTCGCCCTTGGTGACGGTCGAGCCGACGGGCAGCAGGCCCCATCGGGCGGCACCGACGACGTCCTGCTCCGCGAGCGCGCCCAGGCCCTCGGCCGCGCCCAGCGAGAGCCAGAGCTTCTCGGCGGTGGCCGGCATCACCGGGTTGAGCAGCACGGCGGTGGCGCGCAGGGACTCGGCGGCGGTGTAGAGGATGGTGGCCAGGCGGGCCCGGCCCTCGGCCGACTCGTCCTTGGCGACCTTCCAGGGCGCCTGCTCGGTGAGGTAGCCGTTGACCTGCTTGACGAACTCGAAGATCGCCGCGAGCCCGCCGGCGAAGTCCAGCTCCTCGCCGATCTTCCGGTCGGCGGTCCGCACCGCCGCCGCGAGGCCGTCCGCGACGGCCTGCTCGGCGTCGCCGTGGGCGGTCGCGGCCGGGAGCGCGCCGTCGTAGTACTTGCCGACCATCGCCGCCACCCGGGAGGCGAGGTTGCCGAAGTCGTTGGCCAGCTCGGAGGTGTACCGGGCGGCGAAGTCCTCCCAGGAGAACGAACCGTCGGTGCCGAACGGGATCGCCCGCAGGAAGTAGTAGCGGTACGCGTCGACGCCGAAGTGCGAGGTCAGGTCGGTCGGGGAGATGCCGGTCAGGTTGGACTTGGACATCTTCTCGCCGCCGACCATCAGCCAGCCGTTGGCGACGACCCGCTTGGGCAGCGGCAGCCCGGCGGCCATCAGCATCGCGGGCCAGATCACCGCGTGGAAGCGGAGGATGTCCTTGCCGACGAGGTGCACGGAGGCGGGCCACAGCTCGGCGAACCGCTCCGGGTCGGCGCCGTAGCCGGCCGCGGTGATGTAGTTCTGCAGCGCGTCGACCCACACGTAGAGGACGTGCTTCTCGTCCCAGGGCAGCGGGACGCCCCAGTTGAAGGTGGAGCGGGAGATGGAGAGGTCCTGCAGGCCCTGCTCGACGAAGCGCAGCACCTCGTTGCGGGCCGTCTCGGGGGCGATGAAGCCGGGGTTCTCCGCGTAGAACTCCAGCAGCTTCGGGCCGTACGCGGAGAGGCGGAAGAAGTAGTTCTCCTCCTCCAGCCACTCGACCGGCTTCTTGTGGATCGGGCAGAGCTTCTCGTCCTCGGTCGCACCGTCGAGCAGCTCGGCGGGGAGCTTGTACTCCTCGCAGCCGACGCAGTACGGGCCGGAGTAGCCGCCCTTGTAGATCTCGCCCTTGTCGTACAGGTCCTGGACGAACTCCTGCACCCGGGCGGTGTGCCGCTCCTGGGTGGTGCGGATGAAGTCGTCGTTGGCGATCTCCAGGTGCTGCCAGAGCGGCTTCCACGCCTCCTCGACCAGCTTGTCGCACCACTCCTGCGGGGTGACGCCGTTGGCCTCGGCGGTGCGCAGGATCTTCTGACCGTGCTCGTCGGTGCCGGTCAGGTACCACACCTTCTCGCCCCGCTGGCGGTGCCAGCGGGTGAGGACGTCGCCCGCCACGGTGGTGTACGCGTGGCCGAGATGGGGGCGATCGTTCACGTAGTAGATCGGGGTGGTGACGTAGTACGCGGAGGTGGTGCCCCCGGTGCTGCTGGTGCTGTGGTCTGCAGTGGCCGCCATGGTCGGAAAGCTTAGTCGGGTGCGCGGACCGCCCTCGACCGGTCGCTCGGCGAGGGGCCTCGCCGCAGCCTCGGGCAGGACCCGTCCGAGGGGCCGGACCGCCCGCGCGACCGCCCGGCCCTCCGGCCGTCCAACCCGAGAACCCTTCGGTCCCTTCGCTCCCCGCGGCCTCGCAGCCTCGCGGCCGATCAGCCCCGCAGCCGCGCCCAGAACCGCGACCAGGCTCCTCCCGCCGCGCCGGCACCCTCCGCCGCCCCGCGCGTCCGGACCGGCCGGGCGACGACCGGCCCGGCGGGCTCGGCGTGGTCGGGGTAGCCGGGGGCGTGCTGGCCGGTCCGCTCGGCGACGGCCACCCGGCCCTCGCGCATGATCCGCACGGTGTGGCCGCCACAGCCCGGGCAGGTCGGCTTGAGCAGCGGCGACGGCACCCGGACACCGTTGGCGTGGTACTCGAACACGACGTGCCCGTCACGGGCCACGTGGTGCTCGATGTCGTACGCCTGCTCCCACCCGTACCCGCAGCTCAGGCACGCGAAGGAGTAGGCCTCCCGGACGGTCTCGACGGGAGTGTGCGGCCGGCCGGTCGGGCCGGGGCTGCTCGGGCCGGGGTCGCTCAGGGCGTTGCCGCCGCGGGGGCTACCGATCGTCTCGCTCATAGCCGTCTCCCAGCGCCCGCCGGACGCTCGCCCGGCTGGGTCTTTCCATCCCAGGAAATGCCCGGAACCTCCCCGCCGATGCCCGTCTTGTGAAGACTTGGAGGCGGGTTGGGAATCCCTATACGAAAGGGTGGTTCCTGCCCGAAAACCTCGACCGAAACTTCAGCTGGGTGGGCGTTTACCGGGGCCTTCTCTCCAAGGTACGCGCCGGTCCGTCCACCGGCACCCCCGCGCCGGACGGCCGGGGTGGCCGGGTGGCCTGGGTCCGGCCCGCCAGGGCGCACCGCCCCGGCCCCGGCCAGGACCCCGGCTCGAACCCCGGCTCGAACCCCCGAACCAAGCCCCCGGTTCAGGCGCCCGGTTCAGGCCCCGGCCGCCGCCGCGTTCTTCGCCGCCACCACGGCGTCGAACACGTCCCGCTTGGGCAGCGCCAGCTCGGCCGCGACCGCCGCGATCGCCTCCTTGCGCCGCTCGCCGGCCTCCTCCCGGACGGCCACCAGCCGGGCCAGCTCGGCCGGGGTCAGCTCCTGCGGCGCGGCCGGCGGGGCGCCGGCCACCACCACGGTGATCTCCCCCCGCACGCCCTCGGCCGCCCAGGCCGCCAGCTCGCCGATCGGCCCGCGCTTGACCTCCTCGTAGGTCTTGGTCAGCTCGCGGCAGACGGCCGCGGGCCGGTCGGCCCCGAACGCCTCGGCCATCGCGGCCAGCGCCTCGGCGATCCGGTGCGGGGCCTCGAAGAAGACCATCGTGCGCGGCTCGGCGGCGACGGTGGCGAGCTGCCGGGCCCGGTCCCCGGTCTTGCGGGGCAGGAAGCCCTCGAAGGTGAAGCGGTCCACCGGCAGGCCGGACAGCGCCAGCGCGGTGAGCACGGCGGACGGCCCGGGCACGGCGGTGACCTTGATGTCGGCGGTGACCGCGGCGGCGACCAGCCGGTAGCCGGGGTCGGACACCGACGGCATCCCGGCGTCGGTGACCAGCAGCACGCGGGCGCCGCCGAGCAGCGCCTCGACCAGTTCGGGGGTGCGGCCGACCTCGTTGCCCTCGAAGTAGGAGACGACCCGCCCGGCCGTGGTCACCCCGAGCGCCTGGGTGAGCCGGCGCAACCGCCGGGTGTCCTCGGCGGCGATCACGTCCGCGGTGGCCAGCTCGGTGAGCAGCCGGGGAGGGGCGTCAGAGACGTCGCCGATGGGGGTGCCTGCGAGAACGAGTACTCCTGTCACGGACCCCATCCTTCCAGCAACCGGCGCCCGGGCGCTTTTGGTGACGATTCGGGCAGCTTCGGAGGGAGCCGTCCCACGCTCACGACACACCCCTACCATGTGGCTGGTGAATGGCGACACGGCGGCCCAGACGCCTACTGGTACAGACCACACCCCGCGAGGTGACGTCGGCGTGCCGGTCCTGACGGACCAGCCGTCGTCCGCCCTGCCGGGTCCGCGCGAGGCCGCCCCGGGGGACGACCCCGGCCCCGGCCCCGTCTCCGACCGTGTTCGGGGCCACGCCGAGGGCCCCGAGCCGTCGGCCGGCACCGGCACGAGCACCGTCGGCGACACCGCCGGCGACACCGGAGCCGACGGCGCCCGGGAACCGCGCCCGGCCTGGCTCCGCGGTCTCGCCCGGTTCGGCTACACCCCGGCGCTCAAGGCCTCGCAGGCCGAGCGCCTGGCGCCGCCGATGCCGGACGGCCGGGGCGTGACGCCGAAGCGGGTCCCCCCTTCGCCGCTCCTGCTCCGCCTGGGCATATCCCTGCCGGCGCCGCTCTGGTCCTGGCTCTGTCGCTGGGCGGGCTGGCTCGGCCCGCTCGCGGTGGCCCTGTTCGCCGGACTGCTCCGGTTCACCGGCCTCGGGCAGCCGAACGCGATCATCTTCGACGAGACGTACTACGCCAAGGACGCCTACGCGCTCTGGCACGGCGGCTACGAGATCAGCTGGCCGGAGGGCGCCAACGACAAGATCATGGCGGGCGCCGGGGTCCCGTACCAGTCGAACCCCTCGTACGTGGTGCATCCGCCGGTCGGCAAGTGGATCATCGGGGCCGGCGAGCAGCTGTTCGGGATGAACCCCTTCGGCTGGCGGTTCGCGGTGGCCCTGCTCGGCACCCTCTCGGTGCTGATGGTGGCCCGGATCGCCCGCCGGCTCTTCCGCTCCACCCTGCTGGGCTGCGTGGCCGGGCTGCTGCTCGCGGTGGACGGCCTGCACTTCGTGCTCAGCCGGTCCGCCCTGCTGGACCTGGTGGTGATGTTCTGGATCCTCGCCGCCTTCGGCTGCCTGCTGCTGGACCGCGACCGCACCAGGGCCCGGATCGCCGCCCGGATCGGCGACGGCCCGGACACGGGGCTCGCCCACCGGATCAACCTGGGCTGGCGCCCGTACCGGATCGCGGCCGGCGTCTGCGTGGGCCTGACCTGCGCGACCAAGTGGAGCGGCCTGTACGTGGCGGCGGCCTTCGGCCTGCTGACGGTGCTGTGGGACGTGGGCTCGCGCCGGCTGGCCGGCGCGAGCCGCCCGTACCTGTGGACGCTGGTGCGCGACGCGGTGCCCGCCTTCGTCTCGATCGTGGGCACCTCGGTGGTCGTCTACATCACCTCCTGGTGGGGCTGGTTCGCCAGCAGCACCGTCCCCAACCAGGGCGGCTACGGGCGGGACTGGGCGGTCGGCCGGTCCACCGACTTCCCCTGGATCCCGGAGGGCCTGCGCGCGCTCTGGCACTACCACTCGACGGTCTACGACTTCCACACCCACCTGAGCGACCCGCACACCTACCAGTCGAACCCGTGGAGCTGGCTGGTGGTGGGCCGGCCGGTCTCGTTCTTCTACGAGTCGCCGAAGCAGGGCCAGGCCGGGTGCACGGTCAGCGAGTGCGCCCGCGAGGTGCTGGGCATCGGCACCCCGCTGCTCTGGTGGACCGGCGCCGTCGCCCTGGTCTACTGCCTCTGGCGCTGGGCGGTCCGCCGCGACTGGCGGGCCGGCGCCGTGCTCTGCGGCCTGGCGGCCGGCTACCTCCCCTGGTTCGTCTACCAGCAGCGGACCATCTTCCTGTTCTACGCGGTCTGCTTCGTGCCGTTCCTGGTGCTCGCGGTGACCATGCTGATCGGTGCGATGATCGGGCCCGCGGGAGCCTCCCGGGACCGCCGGATCATCGGCTCGGCCGGTGCCGGTCTGCTCGTCCTGCTGATCATGTGGAACTTTCTCTTCTTCTACCCCCTGTATACGGGCGAGACGATTCCGATGGACGACTGGCGACAGCGGATGTGGTTCAACAGCTGGATCTGACGGACCCCGGGCGCGGGGCGGGGAGGGTACCGGAGCGGTGTGCGACACGTACCAGATCCGTCACAAGACCCGGGCGTTTCGTCGGCGCACGGAGTTCGGCTGCCTAGGCTGGGCACCGAACGCGCATCCGGCCACCTCCGGCTGCGGCCCGATCGCCCGACCCTTGGGGGAGCAGCACCATGCGCAGTGGCGCGAAGACCGGCATCATCACCGGCGTGGCCGTCGCCATGCTGGCGGCGGGCGGCTACGGGGCGTACAGCCTCGTCGGCGGCTCGGGCGACTCGGACGAGGCACCCGCCAAGAAGCCGCGCACGGTGGTCGCCGAGCCCCCGAGCGCCGAGCAGGCGGCGGCCGGCGCCAAGGACTTCCTGGCGGCCTGGGCGGCGGGCGACCTCGCCAAGGCGGCCTCGCTGACCGACGACCCGGCGACCGCGACCACGGCGCTGACCGCCTTCCGGGACCAGGTGAAGCCGAGCGGGCTGACCCTCGCGCCGGCCGGCCCGGCCACCCCGGCGGCCTTCGCCTCGGCGACCGGCACCCCCTCTCCGGCGAAGCCGTCGGCCCCCGCCGCCTCCGGCACGGCCGCGCCGACCGCCGCCGCCACCGACACGCCGTCGGCGGCGGCGACGCCCGGGCCGACCGGCGTGCTGATGGGCTTCAAGGCCCGCGCCGAGTTCGAGGGCACCAACCGGGTCTGGGACTACAACGGCTTCCTCAACGTCGTGAAGATGAGCGACGACACCCCGGCCGTGCACTGGGCGCCGACGGTCCTGCACCCGCACCTGGCCCCCGGCGAGGTGATCGCCACCCAGCCGGTCCTCGCCCCGCCCGGCAACGTCGTGGACCGCAACAACAAGGCGCTGAACAGCCCCTCGATCACCGCGTCGCTGGTCACCGAGGCGCAGACGAAGGTCCAGAAGCTCCTCGCGGAGCAGAACAAGGACCAGAGCGACGCGGGCAGCGGCGTGGTGATCACCAACCCCGCCGACCCGAACAGCGCCGTGGACCGGCTGTTCACCATCGTCGAGCCCAAGCCCGCCAAGCCGTTCAAGCTGACCGTCGACGCCACCCTGCAGGCGGCGGCCGAGAAGGCGATGACCGACCTCGGGGGCAAGAAGGGCTCGATCATCGCCATCGAGCCGAGCACCGGCCAGATCCTGGCCTTCGCCAACGCGCCCGTGACCGGTCAGAACCGGGCCTTCCAGGGTCAGCTCGCCCCGGGTTCCACGATGAAGATCGTCACCTCGGCCGCGCTGCTGGAGGCCGGGGTCAACCCGGACACCGTGGTGGCCTGCCCGGCGAAGAGCAGCAACCCGCAGGCGATCCCGAACTCGTTCAAGGAGGTGTACCCGAACAACACCCTCCAGCAGGACTTCATGATCTCCTGCAACACCGCCTTCATCGACCAGGGCCTGGCCAGCCTCAAGCCGGGTGCGCTGACCACCACCGCCAAGGACGTCTTCGGCCTCGGCCTGAACTGGCAGACCGGCCTGCGCAGCAGTGACGCCCAGGTGCCGGACGCCGGCACCAACAAGGACGAGCAGGCCATGCAGTCGATCGGCCAGGGCAAGGTCCAGATGAACCCGCTGGCCATCGCCTCGGTGGCCGCCACCGTGCAGAGCGGCACGTTCAAGCAGCCGATCCTGGTCGCCGAGCTGCCGCAGCAGAAGGCCGCCCGCGACCTCTCCCCCGACGCCGCCGCGAAGCTGAAGGCCATGATGGCGGCCACCGCCAAGGACGGCACCGCCAAGGACGTGATGGCCGGGATCTCGGACAACGCCGGTGCCAAGACCGGCTCCGCCGAGGCGACCGGCATCACCACCACCAACAGCTGGTTCACCGCCTTCCGGGGCAACATCGCCGTCGCCGCCGAGGTCGAGGGCGGCGGTCACGGTGTGGACGCGGCCGGACCGGCCGTCGCCTCCGTCATCAAGGCGGCCGGCAACCGCTGAGCCGCGCACCGCAGCCGCTCCGCACCCGCCCTCCCCGGACCCGCCCGTCCCGCCCGCGCCCCGGAGGCCCGACCGGCCCCGGGGCTCCGGCGTCTCAGCGCCCCGGGAGAGCGGGTTCCGGCCGGGCCAGCAGGCAGCCGACCGGGCGGGGTGGCCGGGCGGTCCACCGCCGGGCCGCCAGCCGGGGCCAGATCATGAGCACCACCGGCAGCGCCAGGTACCCGAACCGTCCGGCCGGGGCCAGCATGAACGCGATCGCCAGCCCGGCGGCCAGCAGGTCGGCGGCGGCGATCGCGGAGACCGGCGGGCGGGCCAGCAGCCAGATCGCCACACCGAGCCCGCCCACCGTCAGCAGGACCAGCGAGGCGGTGTGCCCGGTCGGCCCGAACCCGGCCAGCACCTTGCCGGGCAGCGGGCTGCCCGCCGGTGTCTGGATCGCGGTCAGCCCGAGCGGGAACCGCACCACCTGCTCGCGCAGCGCGTCCGCCCGGACCAGCGCGATCGGGGCCATGACGACCAGGCCGGCGCCGAGGGCGGTGAGCCCGGCCTTGCCGGCCGGCCGCCGCCCGTAGAGCCGCCAGAGCAGCAGGACGGCCACCGGCAGCGCCGGCCAGACGGTCCACTTGAGGGTGCCGGCGAGCGCCAGCACCAGTCCGGCGGGGACGGTGCGGTCACGCTCGGCCAGGGCCATGGCCAGGCAACAGAGCCCGATCAACGGCAGGTCCACGCCGCCGCCGACCAGCGCGAGGGCGATCAGCGGCGAGGCGGTGAGCACGGTCAGCGGCAGCAGCGGCGCACGGTCCCGGGACGGCCGCAGCAGCCGCCAGCCCGCCACCAGGCAGGCCACGAAGGCCAGCGCGAACCAGATCCGGGCGTCCCCGGCCAGCCGCGCCACCGCGTTGCCGTCGCCGAGCAGCGCGCGCGGCACCCCGAACACCGCCATCCCCGGCAGGTACGGGTTGTAGTCGGTGACCGTCACCGGGTCCGACAGGTACGGGCTGCCGGTGGTGAACAGCAGGTGCGCCGAGCGTTCGACCACCATCACCTCGGACTGGTGGCGGCCCTGGAGGGCGAGCACGGCCAGCGGCACCAGGACGGCGCCGAGCAGGGCGACCGCGGCTGCGCTCCGGGCGGCGACGCGGCGCGGGAGGGCCAGGCAGAACAGCCCGGCGAGGAGGTAGGAGGGGGCGGCGACGGCGCCCCAGAGCCTCTGGTTGGGCAGGTCGGAGACGACCGGGAAGGCGGCGGCCCAGCCGGCCGCGACCAGACAGCCGAGCAGTTGGACGCCCCGGTGCCCGGCGAGCCGGGCCGGATTCAGCCGATCGAGCGGGACCGGCGGACCGCCCTCGCCGCGCTGGTGGGGGAACGGACGATGGGGCGGACGGCCCCGCAGCCGGGCGGGTCTGGCCGGGGGGACGTCGGGGCCGGGCGGGTCCGGGGTCCCGCCCCGACCGGTGAAGCGGCCGCGCGGGCGGGAGTAGCCGGGCGTGCGGGTGCTCACCATGGTGGAAGGTTAGGGCCGGGGGCTGCGCCCTGTCGCCATGTCTGCGCCGCGAGTATCCCCAGGTACGAACGGGGCCGTCCGGGGGACGGAACCCCCGGACGGCCCGGTTCTCTGCTCAAGGGACTCAGCCGGCGTTCGTGTCGGTCGGCTGCCCCGGGCCGGCCGGCCGCCCGGCCCGCTCCAGCTTGGAGTGCTTGATGCTGTAGCCGAAGTACACGACGACCGCGACGACCAAGGCGATCGCACCGGCCCGGAAGGTGTCGGCGTGCAGGCCGGTGATCAGGTAGACGCAGAAGCCGATGCTGATCAGCGGGACGACCGGGTAGCCGGGCACCCGGAAACCGCGCGGCAGGTCGGGCTGGGTGCGGCGCAGGATGATCACGCCGATCGAGACCACCGAGAAGGCGATCAGGGTGCCGAGGCTGGTGATGTCGGCCAGGACGTTGAGCGGGATGAAGGCGGCCAGCGCACCGACGCCGATACCGACCACGATGGTGTTCCAGACCGGGGTGCCGGTCCGCGGCGAGAGCCGGGCGAAGCGCCCGGGGAGCATCCCGTCGCGGCCCATCGAGTACAGGATGCGGGTCTGGCCGTAGATCACCACGAGGGTGATCGAGAAGATCGAGATGATCGCGCCGAACGCGAAGACCATCGCGGGCCAGCTCTGGCCGGTGATGTCCTGGAGGATCTGGGCGAGGCCGGCCTCCTGGCCGTCGAACTTCTCCCAGGGCTGGGCGCCGATGCCGGCGACGGCCACCAGGATGTACAGGACGGTGACCACGACCAGCGAGATGATGATCGCCATCGGCAGGGTGCGGCGCGGGTTCTTGACCTCCTCACCGGCGGTGGACACGGCGTCCAGCCCGATGAAGGAGAAGAAGATGCTGGAGGCCGCGACCTGCACGCCGCCGATGCCCAGCGGCATGAACGGGGTCAGGTTGCCGGAGTGGAAGCCGGTCAGCGCGACGCCGATGAAGAGCAGCAGGATGAGGATCTTGATGCCCACCATGGCCGCGTTGACCTTCACCGACTCGCTGACGCCGCGGATCAGCAGGAAGCACACCATGGCGACCAGCAGCAGCGCGGGCAGGTTGAACCAGTGCCCGTCCCCGGGCGCGCCGGAGAGCGCCTCCGGGATCTGGAACCCGAAGGCCAGGTCGAAGAACTTGTTCAGGTACTCGGCCCAGCTGACCGCGATCGCGGAGGCCGAGACCCCGTACTCCATCAGCAGGCAGATGCCGACGCCGAACGCGACGCCCTCGCCGAGGGTGGCGTAGGCGTACGAGTAGGAGGACCCGGAGACCGGGATGGCGGAGGCCATCTCGGCGTAGCAGAGCGCGGTGAGGCCGGCGGTGACGGCGGCGATCACGAAGGAGAGGATCACGGCCGGGCCGGCCGAGGGCACCGCCGTGCTGAGCACGAAGAAGATGCCGGTGCCGATGGTGGCGCCGATGCCGATGGCGGACAGCTGCCAGAGCCCGATCGAGCGTCGCAGGTGGATGCCGGAGCGTCCGCCCTCCTCGGGCGCACCGGCGGGCGGGCCGTCGCGGCCTTCGCTCTCGGCGATCAGGGTGGAGACGGGCTTGCGCCTCATGAGGCGCGCGCCGAGGGTGTTGCTGGCCAAAACGAGGGTCCTTCTAGGCGAGGGAGGGTGTCCCAGGGAGGGTGTCCTAGCGGCCGGTCACTCGACGCGCCATGGGGTGCCATCGGGGACCAACCGAACAAAGATGGGACAGGACCGCGCGAAAGCACCAGTGTCGCAAACGAACAGTCCCGCGGCGCGCATTGTACGAACCGTCGTATCCGCATACACAAACCGGACACTTCGCAAACGGCGGATCTGCCATCGAGCAGATAAAGCAGCAGGTCAACCCGGTGGACGCGGGGCCGACACGGGGAGGTGAGGGCCTCATCCGGCGAGCACCGCCTGCATCACCGCGCGGGCGACCGGCGCCGCGAGCCCGCCACCCGTGACGTCCGTGGCGTCACTGTCCGCGATCACCACGGCGACCGCCACCGGCGGTACCCCGCCGGAACCGGCCGGCTTGGCCCAGGAGACGAACCAGGCGTACGGCGTCCCGCTGTTGTCCGGCCCGTGCTGGGCGGTGCCGGTCTTGCCGCCGACCACCGCGCCGTCGATCCGGGCGTTCCGTCCGGTGCCGTTCTCCACCACGTCCGTCATCAGCCGCTGCACCTGCCCGGCCGTTCCCGGGCTCATCGCCTGCCGGTACACGGACGGCTTCATCAGCTGGACGGCGGTGCCGTCGCTCCTCGTCAGCCTGTCGACGAGCTGGGGAGTCATCACGGTGCCGTTGTTGGCCACCCCCGCGGCGACCATCGCCATCACCAGCGGGGTGGCGGCGGTGTCGAACTGGCCGATCGAGGAGAGCGCCAGCTGCGACGCGTTCATCCGGGTGTCGAAGTTCGAGCGGGCCGCCCGCACCGGGGTGTCCAGCCCGGCGTCGTTGAAGCCGAAGGCCTCCGCCATCGCCGTCATCCGCTCCAGGCCGACCTGCACACCGAGGTGGCCCAGCACGCTGTTGCAGCTGCGGACCATCGCCGCGTCCAGCGACTGCCCGGGCTCGTCGCAGGCCCGGGTGTCGTTGACCAGCGGCGTGGTGGTGCCCGGCATGACGTACGGGAAGGGCGCGTCGGTGGGCGCGTCGATGTCGGTGACCACGCCGCTCTCCAGCGCCGCGGCCGCGGTCACCACCTTGAACGTCGAGCCGGGCGGGTAGGTCTGCCGCAGCGCCCGGTTGAGCATCGGCTGGTCGGCGTCGGCCTGCAGCCGGTTCCAGGCCTCCTGGTCGTCGGCCGAGGTGCCCGCGAAGCTCCCCGGGTCGTACGACGGCGTGGAGGCCAGCGCCAGGATCCGCCCGGTGGCGGGCTCGATCGCGGCGACCGCTCCCTTCTGCCGGCCCAGCCCCCGCATCGCGGCCTGCTGGGCGGCCCGGTCGACGGTGGTGTGGACGTCCCCGCCCGGGTTCTGCCGGCGCGCCACCGCGTCCCAGACCGCCCAGCTCGCCAGCCGGAGGTCGGTGCCGGAGAGCAGCTCGTCCTCGGTGCCCTCCAGCTGGGTGTTGCCGTAGGTCTGCGAGGAGTAGCCGGTGACCGCCGCGTACAGCGGACCGTCGGTGTAGGTGCGCTTGTAGTCGTAGCGCCCGCCGGTGGGCTCGGAACCGGTGACGGTGTCGGCGCCGACGCGGATGTCGCCGCGCGGCTGGGAGTAGCGCTCGATGGTGAGCCGCTGGTTGGCGCTGTTGTGGTTCAGTTCCCCGGCCCGGAACACCTGCACCCTGGTGGCCTGGGCGCAGAGCACCACGATCAGCAGCAGGCAGAACGTGCCGGCCCGGCGGCCGGTGACGGAGATCCCCGGCAGGCCCTGCGGCCCGGCCCCCGGCCGGCCTCCCCCCGGCCGGTCGCCGGCGGGCCCCCCGCCGCCGGCGCGGTCGCGCGCCATCAGGCCTCCCCGGGGGCGGGCCGCCGGGCGATGTCGCTCATCCGCACCAGCAGCGCGACGATGATCCAGTTGGTGACGACCGAGGAGCCGCCCTGGGCGACGAACGGCAGGGTCATCCCGGTCAGCGGGATCAGGTCGAGCACCCCGCCCGCCACCACGAACACCTGGAGGCCGACGATCGCCGCCAGCCCGATCGCCAGCAGCCGCCCGAACGGGTCCCGCAGCGCGATCCCGGTCCGGAACCCGCGCGAGACCAGCAGCGCGTAGAGCAGGAAGAGCGCGACCAGCCCGGTCAGCCCGAGTTCCTCGCCGATGGTCGCGAGGATGAAGTCGGACTTGGCGGCGAAGCCGATCAGCGCCGAGTGGCCGTTGCCCAGCCCGGCACCGAGCTCCCCGCCCCAGGCGAAGGCGAACAGCGACTGGGCGATCTGGTTGGCCCCCCGCCCGGCGGCGATCGATCCGAGCGGGTCCAGCCAGTCGTTGACCCGGCTGTGCACGTGGGGCGAGAGCAGGCCCACCCCGACCGCGGCGATCCCCGCCAGGAAGAGCCCGATGGCGATCCAGCCGGTCCGCGCGGTCGCCACGTACAGCATCACCACGAACAGGCCGAAGAAGAGCAGCGAGGTGCCGAGGTCGGTCTCCAGCACCAGCACGCCGACGAACGCCGCCCAGATCACCAGGACCGGCGCGAGCACCCGTCCGCGCGGTAACTGGAACCGCCAGACCCGCCGCCCGGTGAGCGCCAGCGCGTCCCGGTGCACCGCCAGGTAGGCGGCGAAGAAGACCGCCAGCAGGATCTTCGCGAACTCGCCCGGCTGGAAGGAGAGCGGCCCCAGGGTGATCCAGATCCGCGAGCCGTACACCGGGGGGAAGAAGATCGGCAGCACCAGCAGGACGAGCGCCGCCAGCGCCCCGATGTACGCGTAGCGCTGAAGCCGCTTGTGGTCCCGCAGCAGGAACAGCACCAGGATGAACAGGCCCACGCCGAGCGTGGACCAGAGCAGCTGGGTGGGCGCCGCGTCACCCGGGGTGGAGCGGTCCAGCCGGTAGATGACGACCAGTCCGATGCCGTTCAGCAGCACCCCGATCGGCAGCGGGAGCGGATCCGCGTACGGCGCCTTCCAGCGGACCGCGGCGTGCGCCAGCAGGGCGAGCACGCCGAGCGCGGCCCCGTACTCGCCCGCGTCGGCGGGCACCGTGCCGTCGATGTTGAGGCCGACTTCGGCGTACCCGAGGACGGCGGTCAGCACCGCGGCCAGGACCAGCGCGAGTTCGGTGTTGCGCCGGGTCCGCACCGTCCGGCGCGGCCGGCGGGCGGTTGTCGTCACGGCGGAGGGTGTCGCCACGGACCGTCCTGGGTGTCGATCTGCGGGAGTTCCTGCTGCGGGTCGGCCCGGCGCGGGACGCCCGGGTCCCGGGCTCCGGACCGCCGGGAGGTGACGATCGGGGCGGACGGGCGGCGGGCCCGTCCGCCCCGACGTGAGCGGCTGGTCAGGTGGGGGCCGGCCGGCCCCGTGCGCCGAGGGCTCAGGCGGGAGCCGGTGCGGCGTTCGCCCGGGCGGCCTCGACGGTCGCCTTCAGCTCGGCCTCGGCGGCCGACGAGAGCGAGGTCTGGATGATCTTCCCGCCGTACTGGGCCAGCTCGGGCACGACCTTGTCCGCGGTCGCCTTGCGGACCAGCAGGAACACCGCGGCGGTGCCCGGCTGGAGGTGCTCGCCGACCTGGCGCATGAAGTCGTCGTCCACCCCGATGTCGGTGGAGGCCCCGACCGCGGCACCGGCCGCGCCGCCGACGGCCGCGCCGAGGAACGGCATGAAGAACAGCAGACCGATCACCCCGCCCCAGAGCGCGCCCGACGCGGCGCCCGCCCCGGTGGTGCTCACCTGCTGGTGCAGCTTGATCCTGCCGTCCTCGCGGCGCTCGACGACGACCGCGTCCTCCAGCTCGATCAGCTTCTGCGTCTGCAGCCCGACCGCCGCGTTGCGCACCGCCTTGGCGGTGGCCAGATCCGGATAGGCGATCGCGAAGAGGTTGCTCACGTGCGGGTCCTTCCCTCAGTCGGACGTTCCGGCCGGGCCCGGGCGCCGGTGCGGCGGCCCCCGCGGCCCGCTCGTCACCCTAACGAGCGCTATCCATATTTATCGGTTCATCCGTCCGGTGTGTCCCGGATTGCCCGCCAGGCCCGCCCGGTATCCGTGCGACCGGCGCACGGCCGGGCGCCCCCGCCCCGATCCCCCACCGGCGCCCACGAGTTCGCGCCGGTGTCCGGCGGTTCGCGCACCGGACCGTGTTGGCCACGGGGAACTGATGATCCCTAGGATCGACGGGTGACTACCGGACGACGACCGAAGGCCAGGCTCGGCAGCCTGCTGGCCGCCCTGGCGATAACGGGCGGGGCGCTGCTCAGCGGCCTGCCCGCCCATGCCGACGAACCATCAGCCGGCTCCGCCGGCAAGGAAGCACCCCGGGTCGACCTCGTCCTGGATGTCAGCGGCTCCATGCGGGAAGCCGACATCCAGGGCAAGAGCCGCATCGCGGTGGCCCAGCAGTCGCTGAACGAGGTGATCGACGCCCTGCCCGCCGAAACCGACTTCGGCATCCGCACCCTCGGCGCCAACTACCCCGGCAACGACAAGGCGCAGGGCTGCCTGGACACCAAGCAGCTCTTCCCCGTCGGCAAGACCAACAAGACCGAGGCCAAGACGGCCGTCGCCACCCTGCGGCCCACCGGCTGGACCCCGATCGGCCTGGCCCTGCGCGGCGCGGCCGAGGACCTCGGCAAGGGCGAGACCACCCGCCGGGTGGTGCTGATCACCGACGGCGAGGACTCCTGCGCCCCGCCCGACCCGTGCGACGTCGCCCGCGAACTCGCCGCCCAGGGCATCCACCTGGTGATCGACACGCTCGGCCTGGCCCACGACGACAAGACCCGTCAGCAGCTGCTCTGCATCGCCAACGCCACCGGCGGCACCTACACCGACGTACGCACCCAGGAGCAGCTCACCGAGAAGGTGAAGCAGCTCGTCGACCGCTCCAACGACACCTACACGGTGGCCCCGGTGAAGACCACCGGCACCGACAAGTGCGAGTCGGCGCCGGTCCTCGCCCCCGGCGTCTACAGCGACCGCGAGAAGTTCTCCGAGCACCGCACCTACCGCGTCCCGGTCAAGGCCGGCCAGGAGCTGCGCGCCTCCGTCAGCGTCGCCCTGGACCGCCCGGTGGCCCGCGACTACGGGGTCCTGCTCCAGGCCACCAGCACCACCGGCCAGGAGCTGGTCCGCGGCACCGACGCCGGAAGCGGCCGGACCGACGTGATCTCCACCGGCCTGCGCTGGTCCACCGACGACTCCAAGGGCTACGCCACCGCGACCCCGTCCGCCTCGGCGAGCGGCAAGCCGGAGACCACCGTCTGCCTGGTGATCTCCAACTCGCTGGCCGCGCAGCCCGGCATCGCGGCCGACCCCGGCCTGCCGCTGGAGCTGACGGTCGACCTGACCGCCGCCTCGCCCTCCCCGGACGGCCCGGCGATGGGCCTCGGCCGCGGCTGGATCCTGCTGCTCGTGCTCACCCTGGCCGGCCTGCTGACCGGCCTGCTGTTCGGTTGGATCGCCCGCTGGCGGATCGCTGTCTGGCAGGAGAACTGACCATGACCCACTCGACGATCCGCGCCTCCCTGCGCGGCGCGGTGGCCGCGCTGGCCCTGCTCCCCGCACTCACCCTCGCGGCCCCGGCCGCCTCCGCCGCCTCGCCCTCCCCGAGCGCGAGCGACACCCCGGCCCCGGCCAACAAGGCCGGCACCTCCTTCCTGACCGCCGTCAACCTGGCCCCCGGCCAGGACGCCGCCGTCGCCGCCTCTACCGGCGACTACCTGTACTGGGCGTTCGGCGCCTCCGAGGGCCAGACCCCGACGGTCGGCCTGTCGGTCACCCTGCCCCCGTCCGCGGACCGGCACGGCCCGCAGACCTGGAGCGTCGAGGTGTTCGACGGGCTGCGCCGCCGCCAGTCCTGCACCGCCGGCACCCAGGTCTCGACCGCCGAGCAGGCCACCGCCTCGCTCGCGCTGAGCTGCACCCTGCGCGAGGTCCGCTCCTGGGCCGAGCCCTGGTCCGGCGACCCGCTGCCCGGCACCTACTACGTGCGGCTCTCGGTCGCCGACGCCCCGCAGCCCGACCTCGGCCTGGCCGCCTCGGTCAAGCTGCACGTGGCGGCCAAGGGCGACGCCGACAACGCCCAGCCCGAGGGCGGCGAGCTCAAGGCCCCGCTGGTCCCGCCGGCCGGCGGCGGCGCCGCGACCGTCAAGGCGGCGGCGCCCGAGGAGCCCGAGGACCACTGGTACACCGGCTGGTTCTCCGGCTGGAACAGCCGCTGGTTCTGGACCCTGGCCGGCGGCATCCTCGCCGCTCTGGCCGGTGTCGCCGGCTACACCCTCACCCGGCACCCGCGCGGCCGTCGCCCGGCCCGCTACGGCTCGGTGCCGCCGCAGTCCGGCGCACCGCAGCCGGGCCCGTACGCCGGCTCCGGCCAGCCCTGACCGACCCCGCCCCGAGGGCCGGCCGAGCACCCGCTCGGCCGGCCCTCGGCCGTCTCGCCGTCCCCTCCGGGCCGTCCTACGCTCGGACCATGACCCCGCGACCGGACGGCAGGATCGTGGTCGGCGTGGACGGCTCCCGGCTCTCCCTCGCCGCCGTCCGCTGGGCCGCCCGGCTGGCGGGCTTCACCGGCGGCCCGCTGGAGGCGGTCACCGTCTGGGAGTTCCCCCTGCGGCAGGACGAGCACGGTCTGGTCCCGCCCGCGCTGGACGGGTTCGAGTCCGAGCGCCGCGCCGCCCGGATCCTCGACGAGTCCCTGTCCGCCGCCCTCTCCCCCACCGCCCCGGCCGTCCTGCGCCACCTCAAGGCCGGCCCGCCGGGCCCCGCCCTGACCGCCGCCGCCGAGGGCGCCGCCGTGCTCGTCCTCGGCAGCCGCGGCCGCACCGCCCCGCCCGGCGCCCCGCTCGGCACCACCAGCCACTACTGCGTCCACCACGCGCGCTGCACCGTGGTCGTCGTGAAGGAGTGACCGCCGGCGAGCCGTGCCGCGCGGCGGTCGTCCGCAGCGGTGCGCCCGCCGGGCCGGGCACCGGCGTCCCGCCCGGCCCCGGGGTGACCGGCACTCAGCAGGCCGGGTCCGGCGTCACCCTGACCGCACGACCGGGGCCGGCGCCGCCCGCACAACGCGAAATCCCGCCCGGTGGAGTCCACCGGGCGGGATTTCGTGAACCGGTCGGAACCGGTCCGTTGGGTGGAGCTGAGGGGATTCGAACCCCTGACCCCCTCGATGCGAACGAGGTGCGCTACCGGACTGCGCCACAGCCCCAACGAGAAGAAACTCTAGCACCTTTCGGAGGGGGCTCGTGACCACCCCCGGGCGGCGTCCCAGGTCGGGGGTGCCGCGGCACCCCCGACCGGTCACTCGTTGGCCGCGCGGGGCCGGGCCTCCGCGGCGGAGGGCTCGGCGTACTGGTCGAAGAGCGGGGTGTTGCGGGCCTCGGCCGGACGGCCGGCGGTCCAGGTGCCGGGCGCCGACAGGTCGAGACCACGGCTGACCCGGGGGGCCACCGGCGCGGTCACGTAGGTCGGCAGCGGGACGGGCACCGGCTCCCAGGAGTCCGGGCCGGCCGCGCCGCGCTCGCGCATGCCGTCGACCCACTCCTCGTGCTCGGTCGCCTCCGCGACGGCCGAGGCCGAACCGGGGGCGGCGGTCGCCCGGGCGGCGTCGGCGTCGGTGGCCAGCCGCAGGTGCGGACGGCCGCGTCCGGTCCGCGGCGCGGGCTCCGGCTCGGCCACCGGGGCCGGGGCCTCGGCGGCGACGCGGGCGGCCTCGGCGCGCTGCTTCTCGCGCTTGCGCAGCCGCTCGGCGGCCTGGGCCGCGCGGACCCGGTCCAGCTTCACGGCGTACCGCTGGCGCTCCAGTCGGCGCAGGTGCCCGATGTAGAGGGTGAGCAGGGCCGCCGGGACCGCGGGGACCCAGAGGAAGGCCAGTCCGGCCACCGCCGCGACCACCGCGCCGACGGCGAAGACCAGGAAGAGGACGGTGACCATCCGGCGACGCCGGGCCAGCAACCGGGCCCGCCGCTCGGGGCCGCCGGCCGTACCCGCGGACCGCCCCTCGGTGCGCTCCGCCGGGCGGGGCGCCGGCTCGTCCGCCGATCCGCCCCCGGCCGGAGAACCGGTGGAGGGATCGTCGGCGAGGTCGCCGGCGAGGCCACCGGAGGGCTCGTCGGAGGGGTCGCCGACCGCGGCCTCGTCCCGTTCGGGAGGGCCGTCGTCGCTGCTCTGCTCGTCGTCACGCGGTTCGTCGCTCAGGGCCCGGGACGCCCGCCGCTCCAGCGCCGAACGCCCGGCCAGCAGGCGGATGGCGGTGCTGAAGCGTTCCGTCGGGCGCGCCTCGTTGAGCTCGTCCTGCCTGCGGAGCCACATCGGCACCAGATAGGCGGCCCAGGCCCCTACGATGACGGCGTAGATAAGGCCGCTACTGCTCACGTTTCACACCGTACGGGCGCGGGGGAAGGGCCGGTAGCAATTTGGCACGGCGTGTCGTGTGATCAAGCTGATTCTCCGACTATTTTGCCGGCATTTGTGCCCGTCCGTCGCCACGCCGATGCCATATCGATATTTCTTTTCGAACATACATTCAATTTCTCGGCCGACGCACCGAACTGAGGGCCCGCCAGCGGTCCAGCATCCCCTCCGGCACCTCGTCGGCGGTGAGCGCGAACACCAGGTGGTCCCGCCAGTCGCCGTCGATGTGCAGATAGCGCGGCCGCATTCCCTCCGAGCGGAAGCCCAGCTTTTCCACCACCCGCCGGCTCGGGGTGTTCTCCGGCCGGATGCAGACCTCGATCCGGTGCAGGCCGAGGGTGCGGAAGCAGTGGTCCACCGAGAGCGCGACCGCGGCCGGCATGATGCCCCGCCCCGCCACCGCCTCGTCGATCCAGTAGCCGACGTTGGCCGAGCACATCGAGCCCCAGGTGATCCCGCCGACGGTCAGCTGACCGACCAGCCGGCCCTTGTGGAGGACGACGAAGGGCAGCATCCGGCCGGCCGAGGCCTCGCTGCGCAGGTAACGGACCATCTGCCGGTAGGTCGGGCGACGGCCGGCGCCGTGGGCCGCCGGGCCCGGGGGCACCGTCGCCTCCCAGCGCCGCAGCCAGTCCCGGTTGCGCCGGCTGACCTCCTGCCAGTCGCCCTGGTCGCGGGCCCTGATCGGGCGCAGCGCGACGTCCCCCTCGTGGAGCTCTACCGGCCAGCCGGCGTTCAGTGCGCTCTCCCGGAAGCTGGTGCGTCGGGCCGGGGGTGGTCGCCGCCGCCGAGCTGGTCGACGGCGTGTGCGAGCAGCGGCTCCAGGACGGCCAGGCCGTCCTTGACGCCGCCGGTCGAGCCCGGCAGGTTGACGATCAGGGTACGTCCGGCGAGGCCGGCCAGCCCGCGGGAGAGCGCCGCGGTCGGCACCTTCTCCCGCCCGTGCGCCCGGATCGCCTCGGGGATGCCGGGGATCTCGCGGTCGAGGACGCGGGCCGTCATCTCGGGGGTGAGGTCCGTCGGGGAGATGCCGGTGCCGCCGGTGGTCAGCACCACGTCGTACCCGGCCGCGACGGCCTCGCGCAGGACGGCCTCGACCGGTTCGCCGTCCGGGACGACCCGGGGGCCGTCGACGGTGAAGCCCGCCCCGCGCAGACCGGCGACCAGCAGCGGGCCGCCCTTGTCCTCGTACACGCCGGCCGAGGCTCGGTTGGAGACGGTGACGGCGAGCGCCCTCACGCGGACACCTCGGGGGTGCTCCAGTCGCCGCTCTTGCCGCCGGTCTTGCCGAGCACGCGGACGGACTCGATGGCCGCGCCCTTGTCGACGGCCTTGACCATGTCGATCACGGTCAGCCCGGCCACCGCCACGGCGGTCAGCGCCTCCATCTCGACACCGGTCCGGTCGGTGGTCCGCACGGTGGCGGTGATCTCGACCGCGTCGTCGGCGACGGAGAGTTCCACCGTGACGCCGGAGAGGGCGATCGGGTGGCAGAGCGGGATCAGTTCGGGGGTCTTCTTGGCGCCCATGATCCCGGCGATCCGGGCGACGGCCAGCGCGTCGCCCTTGGGGACGCCCTCGCCGCGGAGCAGTTCGACCACCCGGGGAGCGACCCGGACCCGGCCGGCCGCGACGGCGGTGCGCGCGGTGACGGCCTTCTCGGAGATGTCGACCATCCGGGCCGCGCCCTGTTCGTCGACATGGGTGAGGCGGTCGCCGGGGGGTGAGGTGGTCACGGGTGGCTCCAGGGGGCGCGCAGGTCGAATACCGCGCTACCGTACTCCTCGCCCCGGCCGGGGCGTGGGACGGGCCGCGCCGGTGAGACGGCCCGCCGCGGTGGGATCCGGGCCGGCCCGCGGTACGACCGGCCCCGGGGTTCAGCCGCCGAGCAGGACCACGTCCACCGCGCTGCCGGCCGGCAGTTCGGTGACGTCCTCGGGGACGGTGATCAGGCAGTCCGCCCTCGCCAGCGCGCCGACCAGGTGCGATCCCTCGCCGCCGACCGGCTCCACCACGCCGTCGGCCGCGGAGTACCGGCCGCGCAGGAACTGCCGCCGTCCGGCGGGCGAGCGCAGCGCCACCGGGCAGTGGGCCCGGACGACCGGACGGTTGACGTCGTCGGCGCCGAGCATGGTCCGGATCGCCGGACGGACGAACAGCTCGAAGGAGATGTACGCGCTGACCGGGTTGCCGGGCAGCGCCATCAGCGGCACTCCGGCCCCGGGGCCGATCCGGCCGAAGCCCTGCGGCTTGCCGGGCTGCATCCGCAGCCGCCGGAAGTCCACCCCGCCGTACTCGGCGAAGACCTCCTTGACCACGTCGTACGCGCCGACGCTGACGCCGCCGCTGGTGACGATCAGGTCGGCCCGGCCGAGCTGGTCCTCCAGGACGGCGCGCAGCCGGGCCGCGTCGTCGGGGACGCCGCCGACCCGGTAGGCGATCGCGCCGGCGTCGCGGGCGGCGGCGGTGAGGGTGAAGCTGTTGGAGTCCGCGATCTGCCCGGGGCCGACCGGGTCGCCGGGCTGGACCAGCTCGCTGCCGGTGGACAGCACCACGACCCGCGGGCGGGGGCGGACGGTGACGGTGGGCCGGCCGACCGCGGCGAGCAGGCCGAGCTGGGCGGGGCCGAGCCGGGTACCGGCGGTCAGGACCCGGGTGCCGGCGGCGATGTCGCTGCCGCGGCGGCGGATGTGGGCGCCCTCGGTGACCGGGCGCAGCACCCGCACCTCCTCGCCCTCGACCGGCGCGGCCATCGAGTCGGCGGCGCGGCCGGTGCCGGTGCCGCCGTCGGTCCACTCGACCGGGGCGACGGCCTGGGCGCCGGGCGGCACGGGGGCGCCGGTCATGATCCGGGCGGCCTGGCCGGGGCCGACCTTGGGGAGTGCGTCGGCGCCGGCGGCGATGTCGCCGACCACGGCGAGCACCGAGGGGTACTCGGTGGTCGCGCCGGCGGTGTCGGCGGTGCGGAGGGCGTAGCCGTCCATCGAGCTGTTGTCGAAGGACGGCAGGTCACCCTCGGCGACCACGTCCTCGGCCAGCCGGCAGCCCTGCGCGTCGAGCAGTTGGAGCTCGATGGCGGGCAGCGGGCCGACGGCGGCCAGGACGTCGGCGAGGTGCTCGTCGACCGTCCAGAGGGCGGCCGGACCGGACGGGCCGGACGCCGGGCGGGCGCCCGGTGCCGGGTCCGCGGAGCCGTCGCAGCAGGCTGCGGGGGTGGTACCGCTCTCCGTGGACCCGGTCATCGGCGCGCTCGCTCTCGGTCGGTGTGTCAGTCCTGCAGCTCGGTGGCCACGAACTCGCGCAGCCAGCTGCGGAAGCCCGGGCCCAGGTCCTCGCGCTCGGAGGCCAGTCGGACGATAGCGCGCAGGTAGTCGGCGCGGTCGCCGGTGTCGTAGCGGCGGCCCTTGAAGAGCACGCCGTGCACCTGGCCGCCGACCGCGGCGTCGCGGGTGGCGAGCTCGCGCAGGGCGTCGGTGAGCTGGATCTCCCCGCCGCGGCCCGGCGGGGTCTCGCGCAGCACGTCGAAGACGGAGGGGTCGAGGACGTACCGGCCGATGACCGCGTAGTTCGACGGCGCGTCGGCGGTCTCCGGCTTCTCGACCAGGTCGGTCACCTGGAAGACGTCCTCGCCGAAGCCGTTCGGCTTGACGGCGGCGCAGCCGTACAGGTGGATCTGGGAGGGGTCGACCTCCATGAGCGCGACGACCGAGCCGCCGAGCTCCTGCTGGACCTCGATCATGCGGGCCAGCAGCGGGTCGCGCGGGTCGATCAGGTCGTCGCCCAGCAGGACGGCGAACGGCTGGCCGGCGACGTGCTGCTCGGCGACCGAGACGGCGTGACCGAGGCCCTTCGGGTCGCCCTGGCGGACGTAGTGCATGTTGGCGAGGTCGACGGACTCGCGGACCCGGCGGAGACGGTCCTGGTCGCCCTTGCGGGCGAGCAGCTCCTCCAGCTCGTAGGCGCGGTCGAAGTGGTCCTCCAGCGCGCGCTTGTTACGGCCGGTGACCATCAGTATGTCGGACAGCCCTGCGGCGGCTGCCTCCTCGACGACGTACTGGATCGCCGGCTTGTCGACGACGGGCAGCATCTCCTTCGGAGTGGCCTTGGTGGCCGGCAGGAAGCGGGTGCCCAGTCCTGCCGCGGGGACCACGGCCTTGGTTACCGGGATTCGGGACTTCGACGTCGTCATGCGTTTACCTTACTAAGGCACGTGTTTCGCCTGGCCGGGCGTCGTTGAGCGGTGCTGGGACAGCACGTCGCCAGACCCGGCCGCAATGGCAGGCAAAGGGGACGTGACGGGTGGGGCGAGGGGGTCCCCTCCGGCACAGGGCGACAGACTACCCGGCTTTTCCGAACGGTTACGTTCGGCTGCGAAGACACCGTCCGGACGTGCGGGGAAGGCCGGGGAGGCACCCGGGGAAACGCCTGCGGGGACGGCTCCGGAACGGTCCGCGGAGGTCCTCCGGAAGGCGGTCGGGGCAGCGGTCGGGGCAGCGGTCGGGGCGGTCGGCGAGGTGGTCGGGGCGGCAGCGGACGCGGCGGCCGGGGCGGAGTCCGGCGAGGTGGTCGGCGAGCCGGCCGGGGCGGCGGTCCCCCGCCAGCAGTCGCCGCCGGCCCCGCGGGCCACCGCCAGCGCCCGGTCCGCGGCCCGGAGCAGCACGGCCGCGTGGGCGCCGTCCTCGGGCAGGACGGCCAGGCCGACCGCCGCGGTGAGCCCGTTGCCCTCCGGGTGGCGGCCCTCCCGGCTGCCCGAGGACCAGTCCAGCAGCAGGTGGCGGCGGACCGACCAGACCAGCCGGTCGGCCACCTGGGCCGCGCCCTCGGCTCCGGTGTCCGGCAGGACCACCAGGAACTCCTCCCCGCTGTACCGGCCCAGGGTGTCGGAGCGGCGGATCTCCATGCCGAGCCGCTGGGCGAGGTCGCGCAGGACCGTCCCCGCGCGGGCCCGGCCGTGCTCGGCGACCACCGCGTCGAAGCCCGCGATCTCCAGCAGCAGGACCGCCAGCGGCCGGGGCCCGTCCTGCTGGCCGTGCTGTCCGTACTGCTCGGCCCGGCGGGCCCGCTCGATCTCCCGGTCCAGGGTGAGCTGGAGGTGCCGGTAGTTCCAGACGCCGGTGAGCGGGTCGCACGAGGCGGTGCGTTCCAGCTCGGCGCAGCGGGCCTCCAGTTCGGCGACCCGCTCGCGGAGCCCGGCCTCGCGGTCGGCCGCGCCGGACGCGCCGCGCCGCAGGCGGGCGCCGAGCAGGGCGGCACCGGCCAGCGCGGGGGCGCTCAGCACGGCCAGGGCCTGGACCAGCAGCGGGGTGGACATCGGGGCGCCTTCCGCATGTCAGGCTCTGAGCGTCACGGGCCCGGAGCACGGGTCGGAGCGATGGGCGGGGCGGGGATCGGAGCGGTGGAGGAGCGGTGGAGCATCCCATGCACAACGAGAAGGGCGCGCTGAGGACACGGCTGCTGTCCGAACGTCGGGCGCTGGCGGCAGAGGCCCGGGAGCGGGCCGCCACGGCGCTGGCCGGGCACGCCGGGGAACTGGCCGGGCCGGGCGCCACGGTGGCCGCGTACGTCTCGGTGGGCGCCGAGCCGGGCACCCGGCCGCTGCTGGACGCGCTCCGGGCGCGCGGGGCGCGGGTGCTGCTGCCGGTCCTGCTGGCCGACAACGACCTCGACTGGGCGGAGTACGCGGGCCCGCGGGAGCTGGCCCCGGCCGGGCGCGGGCTGCTGGAGCCGGTCGGCGAGCGGCTCGGGCCGGAGGCCGTGACCGGGGCGGCACTGGTGCTGCTGCCGGGGCTGGCGGTGGACCGCCGGGGGCTGCGGCTGGGGCGGGGCGGGGGCTCGTACGACCGGGTGCTGGCCAGGCTGGAGCGGGCCGGGGTGCGGCCGGTGCTGGCGGTGCTGCTCTACGAGCACGAGCTGCTGGACCGGGTGCCGGCGGAGCCGCACGACCGGCCGGTGGACCTCGCACTGACCCCGTCGGGGCCCCACCGCTTGGGGTGAGCGGCCACCCGTGGGCGTACGTCGACGGCCCCGCGCCCCCGGAGGTCCGGGGGCGCGGGGCCGTCGTGGCGGAAGCCGGCCGTCGGGCGTCAGCCGTTGGTCAGCGTCAGCTTGTGCTTCGCCGACCTCTCGACCGCGTCCGGCGAGAACGACCAGGTCAGGAGCTTGCCCTTGAGCCAGAGGTCGGTCTGGTCGTTGTAGTTGGGGTGATAGGCGTGGCCCGAGGCACCGCCGACGTTGATCCAGCGGGACGCGTCGAGGTCGCTCAGGTCGATCACCATCCGCATCGACGGGATCCAGTCGACCTGGTACCCGGCGGCCGCGTTCCAGCCGGCCGCGTCGACCGCCGCCGAACCGCCGGAGAGGCGGTACGGGCCGCGGTTGAGCAGCTTGTGGACGGCGCCGGAGGCGATCGAGGAGTCGTCCGAGCCGAGGGTGCGCTCGCGCAGCTCCAGCTTGTGCAGGCGGCCCCAGCTCCAGGTGGAGATGTCCTTGGTGAGCAGCGAGGTGAGCTCCTGGCGGGCGTTCTTCATCGCCTCGCGGAGGAGGTTGTCCAGGCCCTTCTGCTCCTTGTGCTGGGAGTCGATGTACGTCCACCAGCCGCTGTCGGGCTTCTCCAGCTGCTGCCGGACCACCTCGGTCCAGCGGTCGCCGCCGTCCGGCTGGGCCTTGCCCGGGTCACGGGTGCCGCACTCGGTGACGATGTCCGACTTGCTGTCCGGCTTGGTCGGGTCGGCCTGCTGGCGCACCAGCAGGCAGTTGTCCTCGGCCCGCAGGTCGGCCGGGAACTTCTGGCCGAAGGCGAGCGTGAGCAGCTGGCGCCAGACGCCGTTGTAGTAGGCGGCGGCGGCCGAGTCGGCGTCCTGGTGGTAGTTCCAGTCCTTCAGCAGGTCCTGCGCCTCGCGCACGTAGGGGTCGTCGATCTCGACCTTGAGCAGCCTCGGGACCAGCGTCTTCGCGAGGATGCTGGTGTTGTCGAGCTGCATCTCCTGCATGTCGTCCGGCGAGATCTTGCCGTTGTTCTTGAGCCGGGCGTCGATCTGCTCGGTGATCTCCTTGGCCCGGGTGCCGTACTCCCAGTCCTTGGTCAGCAGGTACTTGTACGACGGGTCGACCACGGCCTGGTTGGCGGTGACGATGTAGCCGCCGGACGGGTTGAAGCTGTACGGCAGGGCGTTGAACGGGACCGGGTCCTTCTTCCACTGGTAGGAGGAGTCCCAGCCCGGTGCCGGGTTGCGGCCGTCGCCGTTGCCGCGGACCGGGACGTACCCGGGGGCCTGGTAGCCGATGTTCCTGGCGTCGGCGTAGACCAGGTTCTGGGCCGGGACGGCGAAGTCCTTGGCGGCCCCCCGGAACTCGTCCCAGTTCTTCGCACGGTCGAGCCCGAAGACGGCGTCCATGGTCTTCCCGGGGATGAGCGCGGCCCACTGCAGGGCGACGCCGTAGCCGGTGGTGCCGCGGTCCGGGGCGGAGGTGCCGTTGGGCGCGTACTTGCCGACGTTCTGCTGCTCGGTGCTGGGGTCGGAGATCAGCGGGGCGCCGGTCCGGGTGGTGCGGACGGTGATGGTGCGGTCGTCACCGCCGGCGACCTTGATGGTCTCCTTGCGGAGCTCGAACTTCTCCTCCTTGCCGTCCACCAGGTAGGTCTCCGGGCCGGTCACCTTCTCCAGGAAGAGGTCGGTGACGTCGGCGCCGAGGTTGGTGAGGCCCCAGGCGATGTCCTTGTTGTGGCCGATCACCACGCCGGGCATGCCCGCGAAGGTGAACCCGGAGACGTCGTACTGGCAGCTGGGCGAGGCGGTCCGGCAGTGCAGGCCCATCTGGTACCAGACCGAGGGCAGGCCGGGGCCGAGGTGCGGGTCGTTGGCCAGCAGCGGCTTGCCGGTGGTGGTGTGGGTCCCGGCGACCACCCAGGAGTTGGAGCCGATGCCCTGGCCGTTGCGGCCGAGCATCTCGGGCAGCGCGTCGATCCGGGTGGTGACGCCCTTGAGCAGCGCCTCGGTGGTCGTCGCGCCCTGCGCGGTGCCGGTGCCGGTGCCCGGGGTGCCGGCCGGGGCGGAGCCGTCGGCGGGGCGGTAGGTGTCGCTGCTGACGGTGCCGGTCTTCACGATCGTGCCGTTGCGGGCGTACGGGTAGTCCGGGTACAGCTCGGCGATCTTCTCCGGGCTGAAGTCCTGGGCGAGCAGCGCGCGGTCGATCTCCTCCTGGAGGTTCCCGGAGAGGTCCCAGGCCATCGCCTTGAGCCAGGCCACCGAGTCGACCGGGGTCCACTGCTCGGGCTCGTAGTCGCCGTTGACGACGCCGAGCAGGGTGTACTCCAGGGAGGCGCGCGACCCGCCCGGGTGCTCGACGAGCCAGGCGTTGACACCGTCCGCGTAGGCCTGGAGGTACTTCTTGGTCTCGGCCGAGAGCTGGGTGTCGAACTCCTTCTGGGCCACCTGGCGCCAGCCCATGGTGCGGATGAAGGAGTCGGTCTCGACCTGGCCGTCGCCGAACATCTCGGACAGCCGGCCCGCGGTGATGTGCCGCCGGACGTCCATCTCCCAGAACCGGTCCTGCGCCTGGACGTAGCCCTGGGCGCGGAAGAGGTCCTCGGAGGTGTCGGCGTAGAGCTGGGGGATGCCGTTGGCGTCCCGCTTGACGTCGACCGGCGCGCTCAGGCCCGCCACCTTGACGCTGCCGTCGACCTCCGGGAAGGACGCGCGGACCGCGGCCACCCCTCGGTAGCCGCCGTAGCCGGCGCCGGCCACCAGCAGCACGACCAGCACGATCACGATCAGACGGGCGCGCCGGAACTTCTTCGAGCGGGGCATCTGGGTCCTTGCGGTCCTCACTGGGGGGCGGGCGGACATGTCAGGAGCACGGGGCCGTGACAGGGCACCACATTAGGCCGACTCGGCTGGCGGGCGTGCACGGGGGACGCTCACGGTGGAATCGGAGGAGGTCAGAACCCGAGGTGACGGGCCGCACAGCCGGGAAACCTAAAGATATGGCAAAATGTTAGACTGCGTAACGATCCGTAAGGGGAGTAATCGGCGCCGGCCGCCCCCGCCCCTGTCGATCGAGCGCTCCCGGCCTCACCGCCACCAGACACCCCGTCCGCCCCTGCCAGCCCGAGGTGCCCCTGCGTGAATGTCGACCACCTGAACCAGCTGCTCCTCGAATTCTCCGTGATCCTGCTGGTCGCGGTGGTCGCCGTGCGCATCTCGACCAAATCCGGGCTGCCCAGCCTGCTGATCTACCTCGGCATCGGCGTGGCGCTCGGCCAGAACGGGCTCGGCATCACGTTCAACAACGCCGAGCTCACCCAGGTGCTCGGCTACGCCGCCCTGGTGGTGATCCTCGCCGAGGGCGGCCTCAAGACCAACTGGCGCGAGGTCCGGCCGATGATGCCGGCCGCCACCGTGCTCGCCACCGTCGGCGTCGGCGTCAGCGTCTTCGTCACCGCCGCAGGCGCTCACTGGCTGGTCGGCCTCGACTGGCGGACCTCGCTGCTGCTCGGCGCGATCGTCTCCTCGACCGACGCCGCGGCCGTCTTCTCCGTCCTGCGGATGGTCCCGCTGCCGCACCGGCTGACCGGCCTGCTGGAGGCCGAGTCCGGCTTCAACGACGCGCCCGTCGTGATCCTGGTCGTCGCCTTCGCCACCACCGGGGAGCTGGACTCCTGGTACGTCCTGATCGGCACCATCCTCGCCGAACTCGCGATCGGCCTCGCGGTCGGCCTGGCGGTCGGCAAGGTCGGCGCCTACGGGATCAAGCACGTCGCCCTGCCGTCCTCCGGGCTCTACCCGATCGCCGTCATGGCGCTCACCGTGCTCGCCTACGCCGGCGGCGCGCTGCTGCACGGTTCCGGCTTCCTCGCCGTCTACGTCAGCGCCGTCGTCCTGGGCAACGCCAAGCTGCCGCACGGACCCGCCGTCCGCGGCTTCGCCGACGGCCTGGCCTGGATCGGGCAGATCGGCATGTTCGTGCTGCTCGGCCTGCTCTGCACCCCCGAGACGATGGGCTCGGCCGTGGTGCCGGCGCTGGTGATCGGCACGGTGCTGGTCTTCGTGGCCCGGCCGCTCTCGGTGGTGACCACCCTCACGCCGTTCCGGCTGCCGGTCCGCGAACAGGCCCTGCTGAGCTGGGCCGGCCTGCGCGGGGCGGTGCCGATCGTGCTCGCCACCATCCCCCTGGTCGCCGGCGCGCCGATGGCCCAGGAGGTCTTCAACATCGTCTTCATCCTGGTCGTGGTCTTCACCCTGCTCCAGGGACCGACCCTGCCCTGGGTCGCCAAGTGGCTGCGGATCGGCGAGGGCTCGATGGGCCAGGACCTCGGCATCGAGTCGGCGCCGCTGGAGAAGCTGCACGGCCACCTGCTGTCGGTGGCGCTGACGCCGACCTCCCGGATGTCCGGCGTGGAGATCGGCGAACTGAGGCTGCCGGCCGGCGCGGCGGTGACCCTGGTCGTCCGCGAGGGCAACAGCTTCGTGCCGGACAAGGACACGGTGCTGCGCGGCGGGGACGAGCTGCTGGTGGTGACCACCGACGAGGTGAGCGAGGCGGCGGAGCGGCGGCTGCGGGCCGTGGACCGTGGCGGCAAGCTCGCCGGGTGGCTGTACGGGCGGGAGTGAGCCCCCTGGCTCATGGGCGCCGGGCGCCGGGGGGCGGGCGCCGGGGGCCGGGGGGCGGGGCGGGTGGCTCCGCCCGGTGACGCCGGCCCGACCGTCCGGCCCGGCCGACGCCGTGGGGTGTTCGGCTGGCGTTCACCTTCGATCGACAGGACAGTTTTGGACGAGCCCTGTATTGTGGAGGTAAGCGCGTCATCTACGCGCGTATAGCTACTAGGAATGACACACCCAGCATCTGCCTGATGCAGAGTTGGCGCGACCGTTCGGCGGCCGCGGTCCGGCCCTCGGCGACCCCGCGGCCGGCCCGGTATCTACCCCGGTCGACGCGCGAGAGGACGACTCTCGGCGCCGTCGGGGCTTTTTCATGCCCTGCCGCGCTACCAGGCAGTAGGAAGGACCGACCGTGACGGCCCGCCGAACGGTCGACGACACCATGCCCGGGCACGACCTGCCCGCCGCGCCCGAGGACCGCACCGACGCCGCCCCCACCCGGGTCGGGTACGGCGCGCTGCTGCGCACCCCCGGCGTGTGGACGTTCCTCGTCCCCGCCTTCGCCGCCCGGCTCCCCTACGCGATGCTCAGCCTCGGCATCCTGCTGCTGATCCGCGACACCCACGGCTCCTACGGCACCGCCGGCACCGCCGCCGCCGTCTCGGCCGTCGCCCAGGCCCTGGTCGGGCCGCAGACCGGCCGGCTGGCCGACCGCCTCGGCCAGGCCGCCGTCCTGGTGCCGACCGTCGCGGTGCACGCCGTCTCGGTCGGCGCGCTGATCGCCCTGGCACTCGGCCACGCGCCGGTCTGGAGCCTCTTCCTCGCCGCCGCGGCGGCCGGCGCCTCCGTGCCGCAGATCGGCGCGATGGTCCGGGCCCGCTGGGTGGCCAGGCTGTCGGCGGAGGGCACGCCGCCGGCCAAGCTGAACACCGCCTTCGCCTTCGAGTCCGTGACCGACGAGTTCACCTTCGTGATCGGCCCGGTGCTGGCCTCCGCCATCGCCACCACGGTCAACCCGGCCTCCGGACTGATCGTCGAGGCCACGCTGACCGTCGTCGGCGGGCTCGCCTTCGCCGCCCAGCGACGCACCGCGCCCGCGCTGCACCCGGCCGTTCCGGGCGCCCGCCGGGTCTCCGCCCTCGCCTCGCCCGGCGTCCGACTGCTGGCCGGCGCGTTCCTGGGCGTCGGCACCGTCTTCGGCGCGATGCAGGTCTCCGTCGCCGCGTTCACCGAGTCGGCCGGACAGCCCGGGGCCAGCGGCACCGTGTACGGGATCTTCGCCGGTGGGTCGATGCTGGCCGGCGTGCTGTACGGCATGATCGCCTGGCGGCACGCCGCCCGGCACCGGATGCTCGCCAGCTACGCCCTCCTGGTCATCGGCTGCTCGACGCTCTGGGCGATGCCCAACCTGGTCTCGCTGGCCGTCGCCGGCCTGTTCTGCGGTCTCGCCATCGCACCGACCCTGATCACCGGCTACACGCTGGTCGAGACGCTGGTCGAGGACGGCGCCAAGACCGAGGCGTTCACCTGGCTGACCGGCGCCATCGGGCTGGGCCTGGCGGTCGGGTCGATGGTCGCCGGACAGCTGGTCGACGGGAGCGGCCCGTCGGCCGGGTTCCTGGTGCCGGTGGCCGGCGCCGGGCTGGGCCTGGTCGCGCTGGTCTCCCTGCGGGGGCTGCTGGTCGCGCCGGGGACCCGGAGCGCGGCAACCGCCGACGCGGGCGCCGCGCCCGGTCCGGGCACGGGCGCGGGCGCCGCTCCGCAGCTGGTGGGCGCCGCCAAGGGCTGATCACCGGGCGGCGCGGGACGGCGTCCCGCCGACGGGCCGGACTCATCTCACACCCGAGTCGCTGGACTGATCCAGCGGAATGCCGCATCATTGACCATCGTTAGCACTCATCAGGCGAGAGTGCCAGGAGGAAGACAAGTGCCCACGTACCAGTACCAGTGCACCGAGTGCGGCAACGGCCTGGAGGCGGTGCAGAAGTTCACCGACGAGCCGCTGACCACCTGCCCCGACTGCGAGGGGCGCCTGCGCAAGATCTTCTCCGCCGTGGGTGTGGTCTTCAAGGGCTCCGGTTTCTACCGGACCGACAGCCGCTCCTCCTCCAGCAGCTCGGTGAGCACCGGCTCGTCGACCTCCTCGTCGACGTCGACCTCGTCGTCCTCCTCGTCGGGCGGCTCCGCGCCCGCGGCGAGCCCCGCTCCCGCAGCGGGCTGACCGCCCCGACGAAGCCCGGACTGCCGGACTGCCGGACTGCCGGACTGCCGGACTGCCGGACTGCCGAAACAGAACGACCGAACGGCCCGCCGACCCGCAATATGCGGTCCGGCGGGCCGTTCGCATTCCCGGATTCCCTGAATTCCCCCGACCGGCGCAGAAGTGCACCCGTTCGGCGGAGGCCGGTCCTCCCCGGGCCCGAGTTTTCCACAGGGCGGGGAAAGGGGCTTCCGACTACCGGGCCGGCGACCCAGAGTGTGCGTCACGAGAAGCCGGCCCGCCGCCACCCGGAAACGGACCCGGTGGGGGCCGGCACCCTGCGACCACCGGTGGTGCCCGTGCCGACCAGGAACCCCTCCCGCCCCCTGCCCTTCCCGCTGCCGCCACTGCCCGCGCCGAGCGTCCCGCCACGACAGCCGGTGCCGTCGTTCCCGCCGATCAGACGCGGAGCCGGGCGCGGACACCGGCTCCGACAGGCGCTCCGGCAGGGCCCCGGGGCCCTGGCCGTCCTCGTGCTCGCGGCGGCCGTGGCACTCACCCTCGGCCCCGCGCGAGCGGGCCTGCCACCGCCGGAGGCGGCCTCCGTCCACCGAACGGGTTGTCAATCGGAGGGAGCGGAAGATCACCCGTAACCGGATTTCGACTTCGTCGTTCACGCGGCATGAAAGGCTTCAAGGAATTCCTGCTGCGTGGAAATGTCGTCGAACTGGCCGTCGCCGTGGTCATCGGCGCCGCTTTCACCAACATCGTCAACGCCTTCGTCAAAGGCGTGATCAACCCGATCGTCGGCGTGTTCGGCGCCAAGGATCTCGCGGCCTACAGCTCCTGCCTCAAGGGGCCCTGTGAGGTGACCGCGGCCGGTGAGGTCACCACCGGCATCCTCATCCTCTGGGGCAGCGTGCTGAGCGCGGCCCTGCAGTTCCTGATCACCGCCGCCGTCGTCTACTTCTGCCTGATCCTGCCGATGACCAGGTACACCGCCCGCCGCAAGACGCCGGCCGACATCCTGATGGAGGCCGAGGCCAAGGAGGTCCTCCTGCTCACCGAGATCCGCGACGCCCTGGTCACCCGGACCCTCTGAGGCGAACCGGGCCCGGCCGCCGGTCAGTCGCCGTGGTGCGGCGGGCGCTGGCTCAGGTACCAGTCCAGCCCCCGCCCACCGCTCTCCCCCGCCTCCGGGCGGCTGCCCCAGCCCGCGTCGGTGTCGTCCCGGGACTGCTGGTCCAGCGGGTCCCGGAAGACCAACCGCGCCCGGTCCGCCCCGGCGCCCGCCCGGGCGCCCCGGGCCTGCTCCCGACCGCCCGCCGACGCCCCGTCCGCCACGGCTCCGCCCGCCGGCTCCTTCTCCACCGCCGCGTCTCCGCCGTCCATGCCGCTCACACCGTCACCCATGCCGTCCACCGCCTTCGCCGATCCCCCGCCCGTCCCAACAGCCTAGAAGGCCCTGCGCCACCGCCGCGGACGCACGTGGGCCCGGGGGGGGGCGCGCCGCACCGGGCCCCCCACCCCCCCTTCTCCCGACCGACGGCCGTCAAGCGGCCACCAAGGCCCCGGGGTTGGCGCTATTGTTGAGGTAGGGCAGGG
>NZ_JBEXNT010000013.1:75710-98206 GCF_040611255.1 Kitasatospora sp. NPDC002965
CGCCGCCCCCGGGCCCGCCCCCCCCGCGGGCGCGGGGGGGGGGGGGGGGGGGGCGCCCCCCCCCCCGGCCCCACCACGCCCCGTTCTCCCGACCGTCGGCCGTCACGCCGCCTCGAAGCCCGCGTGGTCGGCGATCTTCTTCAGCTCGGCCAGCGCGTGCTTCTCGATCTGGCGAATCCGCTCCCGGGTCAGGCCGTGCTGCTTGCCCACCTCGGTCAGAGTGCGCTCGCGGCCGTCCTCCATCCCGTACCGCGACCGGATGATCGAGGCCGTGCGGTCGTCCAACCGCCCGATCAGGTCGTCCAGCTCCTCGCGGCGGAGCATGACCATCACGGCATCCTCCGGCGAGGTGGCCCCGGTGTCCTCGACGAGGTCGCCGAACTGCGTCTCGCCCTCGTCGTCGACCGACATGTTCAGACTGACCGGGTCACGTGCCCAGTCCAGCACGTCCTTGATCCGGGCCTCGGTGGTGTCCAGCTCGGCCGCGATCTCGGACGGGTCGGCCTCCCGGCCCAGCTCCTTGGACTTCTCCCGCTGCACCCGCCGGATCCGGCCCAGCTCCTCCACCAGGTGGACGGGAAGCCGGATCGTGCGCGACTGGTCGGCGATCGACCGGGTGATCGCCTGCCGGATCCACCACGTGGCGTAGGTGGAGAACTTGAAGCCCTTGGCGTAGTCGAACTTCTCGACCGCCCTCACCAGGCCCGCGTTGCCCTCCTGGATGAGGTCCAGGAGCGGCAGGCCGCTGCGCGGGTAGCGCCGGGCGACGGCCACCACGAGACGGAGGTTGGACCGGATGAAGACGTCCTTGGCGCGCTCGGCGTCCTCGGCTATCGCCTCCAGCTCGTCGCGCTGCACGCTCGCGGGGAGCTCGTCCTCCTCCAGCAGGTGCTGGGCGTACACACCGGCCTCGATCCGCAGTGAGAGCTCGACCTCCTCGGCGGCATCGAGCAGGGGCGTCCTGGCGATCTCGTCGAGGTACATGCCGACCAGGTCACGGTCGGCCTCGAAGTTGGTCGGGCGGGCCGCGCGAGTCCGGTCGGCCCTGTCGCGAACGACGGCACGGGTGGCCATGCTTGTGCTCCCTTTGCTGGTGTTGCCGAGGTCTGCCTGCCTGCCCGGAGCGGGCAAGAAGGGGGGCCCCGCGGGGCCTCACACGTAACGATCCAACGAACAGATTCCGGACAACATTCCCAAGTCGCTCAGATTCTTCCGGCGATGCAGTATCCTGCCGGATTTCACCGCGATACTGGACGGAGGGTGACCGCTCGGACACCTGAGGTGTCGACTCCGAAGCCGGGCCGGCCCGGGGCGGACGGCAGGTCGACGCCCTCGCCGCGACCCGCGGCGCACTCCCGCGCACCGCCCCTCTTCTCGTGAACCTCCGGACCGGCGCCCGCGTTCCCCACGGGCCGCGCCCGCCCCCGGACGCACGCAGGTCCTCCGCACAAAAGATGCCAAATCGCTATCGGTCCAGCGCTCGATCGGCACGACCGGCTGGGAAGGTGTCAGCCATGCACCTGACCAACAGCTCGCCCACCATCACCCCGCGTGATCGCCACCTGCTTCGGCACGCGGCTCTCGCGGTCGGCTGTGCCGCGCTGTTCGCCGTGCTGGCGGCCCTGGTGCAGACGGCCTGGCGCCCGCTCGCCCGCTTCGACCACGCGTCGGTCGGCGACCTGCACCACTACGCCACGGAGCACACCGTGTGGACCGCCGCGGTGCAGATGTTCTCCAACATCGGCGGCACCGTCACCATGCGGACGGTGCTCGGCCTGGTCGCGGTCTGGCTCTGGCTGATCGGCGCACGGGTGCTGGCCGGCTGGGTGGCGGCGCAGACCCTGATCGGCTGGGGCGGCCTGTGGGTCCTGAAGCTCTCGTTCGGCCGCGAGCGGCCCACGTTCCCCGAGCCGGTCTCGCACGCAGGCGGCCCGGCCCTCCCCTCCGGCCACGCGATGGCCTCCGCGATCACCTGTGCCGTCCTGGTCGGCCTGCTCTGGCCCCGGGTCCGCCGATCCGGCCGGATCGCCGCCTGCTCGGTCGCCGCCCTCACCGTGCTGGCGGTCGGCTTCACCAGGGTCGCCCTCGGTGTCCACTGGCCCAGCGACGTCCTCGCCGGCTGGCTCGCCGCCGGTATCGTCCTCGGCGCCGTGACGGTCGTCATCGAGCTGTCGCGTCCCGGCGCGCTGGCCCGCGACGTCCGACGGGTGGACTGGCGCACCCGCCCCCGGGTCCAGCGCGTCCTCGTCTCTCCCACCGGCCTGCCCGACGACGCCGCGGAACCCAGCGGTCACCCCGACGAACTGATCCGCTGACACGCCCCTCGGGGCCACCTCCGCCCGCACACTCGCCCGCTCCCGGCACAGGTCGGGTCGCGCTTCAGGCGCTCTGCGTCGGTCGGCGCCCAAATCGCTGACTGCCGGACCGTGGTGGCGGGGACCGACCGTGTCCGAGCCGGGCCGGGCCGAGCACAGGCAACGCTGAGCGGCCGGTGACACGTGACGACGAAGGGCCGGCTCCGAGGATCCCCTCGTGAACCGGCCCTTCTCACGTCATCCGCCGTGATCGGCGCTGTGCCCCAGGCAGGATTCGAACCTGCGACACCGGCTTTAGGAGCACAGGTGTCGCCCCACTGCCCTGACCTGCACGAATTGGCGCTGGACCTCCGCCCCGAATGCCCACCGCCACCGCCCGCATTTCCCCGCGATTCCCCGCCCGCCCTGGCACGGCTGTGGCACGGACTATGGCAGTTGGCAGAATGCCGCGGTCGCGTCGTCACCAGACTTGAAGCGCGGCCAGCGACGGCCGTCCGGGTCCGTGGCTTCAATCGCCCGGACCGATGAGATCAGCCCCTCGGCACCCGCCTCGCGGAGTGTCGCGAAGGCATCCGCCCATGAGCCAGCGCGGTACTCGGTGACGAGTCGTGAGGCACCATCCGACAGGACGGCAGCCGCTTGGACGTCGGCCGGCGACACCGTGCCGGTTAGCGCGTGGTGTGCAGCCCCACCGCTGGAGGAAGCCACCCAGTAGCCGTCCACGGTGTTACGGGTGAGCCGCTGAGCCTCGACCATCCGGCGAACGCTCTCAGTGTGCTCAGGCGTCCCAGTGGCGAAGCGTTCCGTCTCGGCTCGGAGTTCCGGCACCACGGTGTCGACCCGCAGGTCGGTGACCACCTCGTAGTCGCCCGCCCGCTCGAAGACAATGGGCGAGTCGGCAAGGACGAGGTAGTCCAACCGGTCGACACCGGCCCGCAGGATCGAGACCGTGGCGGACGGCGTGCCGGGGTTGCCGAGGTCGCACCCGGGGTGGAGCGCTGCCACCTGCTCCAGCGCTCCCGCCAACCCGTCGACCAGCGGCCGGCCGGGCTCTGCCAGTGCGGCCAGCAGATGGCCACCCAACTGGGCGACGTACCACGGGACACCGTGGCGACAGCCGGTGTCCAGCCCGACCGTGCTCAGACCGTCCAGGACGACGGCGAGCGTCGACGTGGCCGCCACCCAGTCTTCGTTGGGGTTCGAGCCACCGGGCGCGGTGGCAATGGAGACGCGCATCTGTCAGGCCTCGTGTCGGTAGATCGGAGTGATCCTGCTGCTCTCCAGTACTTCCAGAGTCTTCGGGTCGTAACGGCAGGAGATGAGCGTGGAGAAACGCTTCGCCCGAACCTCGCGGTACAACTCGCCCAGGTGGTTCTCCAAGTAGTGCACGACGCCGTTCGCCCCGATCGCATGGACGCCTGCGATGTAGAGAAACGTCCCCTTGCCATCGAGACGGGGAAGCCGCGCGAGGTAGCCGACATCCCCGGCCGTGCCATCCACGTCGAACGGGGAGCGGTACTCGGTCTCGGTCCGCAGGTCCGTCAAGTGCCAGGCTTCGTCCTTGCGGAACCGCAGGTTGTCGTCACCTTCGAGCACCTGGGCCACGATCGGGGACAACCTCGGCCCGCAGATGACGACCAGGTGCTCACGGTTGAGATTCACGATGCCGGACGGCGGGATGACCTCGTACTCGGAGTCGAGCTTCAAACCCGCGAACAGCTTGCGTAGGTGCTCGTAGTTGTTCAGGTCCTCCCTGGTCACGACCTCGCTTGGGTTCTCATCCAGGGACTTCCCCGCCTCGTACTTTCCGCCGAGCGCCACCGTCATCGGCCCAAGGCCGAAGAACGCTCGCTCCGGTGCGGGGCCGGCCGACGCGAGCTGACCGACGCGCCCACGGCTCACACCGAGCAGAGCAGCAATCTCGGTTTGCGACATGCCCGACGCCGACGCCTCTTCGATGGCCTCCCGGCGCACTCGGGACAGCTCGACCACCCGGCTCTGGTAGTCCGCCATCAGGGCGATCGCCGCTTTGGCCCGTTCGATCGGGACAGCCACGTTGGCCACCCGCTCAAGCTCCTCGTGCATCGTGATCCCTTCACTGCCTAGGGGGGCAAAGCAAGGGTATCGCGAGGGGGGCTTGACGCATAGGCGGGGACTGCCTACCTTGGGTATCGGGCAAGAAGGAAAGCCCCCCTAAGCAACACTAGGGCGGACTTCTCGTTTCTCCGACCTGCACAAACGCGCCCGGAGGGGTGGGGTGACAGCCCCCCGAAGGAAGTGGCCGTTCCTTGACAACTCAACAGTGTGTTGATCGACAACGAGTGACTTTGATCCCCGATCCGCGCCGCCACTGGGCGGGTCGGGGGTCATGGCTTCTCGTGATGTGACGAGCAGCTGGGTCCGCACAAGTCGGGCCGCCACGCACCCGGCCAAGGAAAGCGTGGCGGCCCTGCGGGCTCGCACCCCTTCTACACAGAGGTGAAACCCGTGAAGTCGATTGTTGCAGGTCAACGGGCCGTTTCGGCCCGGGAGTTCGCTGAACTGGCGCTCGGCGTCGACAACGCGCCGTTCGACGCGCTGTTCGGCGGCGTGGCCGGTGAGAGCGCGTTGGAGTACGCGGCGCGTACCGACGTGGCGCGTGAGGTGCTGGCAGAGCTTTGCGAGGACGACCCGGAGTCGGCGCAGGTCGCCGCCGAGTTGCTGCGGTCCGCGCCCGTCCCGCTCCGCCGACCGCAGGTCTCCCGGCGCCGGTTCCGGCCGGGGGCGGCGGCGTGAGCCGGGCCGCGAAAGGCTGGATGGTGGCCGCGCTGCTGGCGGTCGTCGCGCTGGCGTTCCGGGTGTCCTGGAACGCGCTGCGGGACATCGCGACGGCGATCGGCGCCGACCCCATCGCCGCGACGGTCTACCCGCTGGTGGTGGACGGGCTGATGGCGCTCGCCCTGGCGGCCGCGCTCGTGCTGACCGACCAGGATCGGAAGCTCGCGTTGCGGGTACTGGGCGGCTACACCGCCGCCAGTCTGGTGCTCAACTACGTGCACGGTCTGGTGCCGACTCTGCACGAGGGCGGGCACGGTCGGCTCGCCGACTGGGCGCCCGCGCACTGGGTGCTGGTGCTGCTCGCGTCGTCGCTTCCGGTCGGCTCCATCTACTACGGGTCGGAACTGGTCGCCAAGGTCCTGCACCACCGGCCCAAGGATGATGAAACGCCTCATAGCAGTGCGAATCGGTCGGTGTCTGACCAGGGCGAATCCCCAGACCGGTCCGCCGACCGGTCGGTGTACGAGTCGGTCGCTCCCGCGCCCGCCGCTGCTCCGGCCGCCCCCGCCCCGGCGCCGACCGCACCGGTTGTTGGTCCCGTTCCGGTCGGGCCGGTCCGTAAGGCGACCGGTCGGCCGCGTCGGGCGACCGGTTCGGTGCCGCAGTCGGCCCGTACGCCCCGGCCGAAGCGCACCCCGGAGGACCTGTTGACCGAGGCCCGGTCGGTCACGGCCGGTTGGCCGGCCGAGGACCTGGTGACCGACCGGATCCGCGAGGCCGTCCACACCTCCTCCGCGAAGGCCCGGATCCTGCGCGACGCGCTCAAGGCCGAACGCGCCGCCGCTGTCCAGGCGCCCGCCGAGCCCGCTGGGCCGGAGCGGCCCGCACTGCATGCCGTGCCCGACCCCGCCCAGGCGGGCCCCGCCCTCACCGTCTCTGCCTGACACCGAAGGAGTCACGCCATGGCGTTCGCCGCTGGCGACGAGGTGCTGATCGTGGCTTGTGAGGACGACCCCCGCGCGGTCGGTCGCACGGGTCGGATCGTCGACGAGGTGCCTCCGGGCCCGCTCACGGGCGGCCGGTGGACCGTCAACCGGATCGGCCTGCTGATCGGCCCCGCCCTGTGCCACCCGCACGAGCTGCGTCCCACGGGCCGCTGAACCACATTCCATGTCCCGGGACGGCCGCCCTGCCGGCAAGCTGTCCGGCCGTCCCGGGTCCCTTTCCGCACCACGAAGCAGTGAGGAAGGAACCACCAGTGAACCAGCCCCACAGCTCCACCGCCCCGGCTTCCGGGGGCGGTGTGGTGGTGGACCTGGACAAGGTCCGCGCCGCCCGCACCACCCCGGACCCCCAGCCCAGCAGCACCGTCCCACCGCAGGTCCCGGCACCCGCCATGCCGCCCGCCCCGCCCGCGCCCGTCGTCCCGCTGCCCAAGGCACCCGCCTGGGCGCGCGGGGGCCGGGCGGTGCGGGTGGTCCTGACCCACCAGCGCACCCGCACCGCCGCCCGCCTGGTCGTGCGCCACGGCGCCTACGTCGCCGCCGGGGGCAGTATCGCCGTGCGGCGGGCGTGGGACGGGCGGACGCTGTCGCGCTACAACCGGATGATGCGCACCGCCGAGGCGTCCGGCCTGCACGAGCAGGCGTTGGAGTGGGAGGTGCGGGCGGCGGCGTTCCGCACCGCCCGTCACCAGCGGCGCATGGACATGCTGAAGGCGCCCCAGCAGCTCGCGAAGAGCGCCGGATTCGCGGTCGCCACCGCCGAGGGGGCCCTGTTGCTGCTCGGCGTGGTCCTGGCGATCGCCGAGAAGGACCTCACACAGGTCATCGCGCCGACCATGACCGTGATCGACCTGATCCGGTGGGTCGCCGTGTTCATCGGGATCCTGTGGGGGCCGCTCACGGTGGTCGGGCCGTGGCTGGGGCTGCTGTCGCTGTGGGCGATCGGCCGACACCGGCAGGCCGCCCCCGCCTGGACCCTCCCGAACGCGGCCAAGGACGACGCCGGGGCGCCGATCACCCCGTCCGTGGTGGTCACCGCGCTGCGGGACCTGGGGATCGCCCCGCTGCGGAACGCCATCAAGGACATGGGCGACGCCGGCGCGGGGATGCTCGGCCCGATCCGGATCGCCGGATGCGGCGTGGAGGTGGACGTCACCCTGCCGTCCGGGGTGTCCACGCTGGAGGTGCAGAGCAGGCGCCGCAAGCTCGCCGAGAACCTCGCCCGGCATGAGCACGAGGTGTTCATCACCATCCCGCAGGCCGCCCGCACCGTCCGGTTGTGGATCGCCGACAGCGGAGCCTTGGACGAGCCGATCGGCCCGTCCCCGCTGGTCACCGACCCCGACACCACGGCCGACCTCTACACCGGCCGCGCGCCGTGGGGGCAGGACCTGCGCGGGGACGCCGCCGCGATGTCCCTGCTCCAGCGACACCTGTTGATCACGGGTCTGTCCAACCAGGGCAAGACCGCCTCCCTGCGGGCGCTGGCGCTGTGGCTGGCCCTGGACACCAGCGTCGAGTTCCGGATCGCCGACCTGAAGGGCGTGGGCGACTGGCGGATGTTCGACGGCCTCGCCACGGTGCTGATCCAGGGTCCGACCGATCAGCACGTCATCGACGCCACCGAGATGCTGGAACAGGGCGTGGCGGAGATGGAGCTCCGCATCGAGCTGCTGGAGCAGTCCGGCGCCACCGACGGCGTGACCCGGGAGATGGCCCGCACCGACCCCCGCTTCCGCCCGATCGTCCTGCTGATCGACGAAGCGCAGGTCGCGTTCATGTGCCCGGCGATCGGGGAGGACAAGCGACCCTACGGCGGCACCAAGGCGACCAGCCGGTACTTCATGGCCGCCCGCAAGCTCCACAACCAGGGCCGCGCCGTGAACGTGGTGCTCTGGCAGGGCACCCAGGACCCCACCGACCAGAACCTCCCCAAGCTCGTCCGGGAGGGCGCGCACATCAGGGCGTCGCTCGTGCTGGGCACGGAGGAGCAGGCCCGCATGGCGCTGGGCGACAAGGCCGTGAACGGCGGCGCCGCCCCGCACAAGCTGCGCCAGGGCATGGACAAGGGCACCGTCGTCGTCGCCGGCGACGGCGTGAAGCTCGCCCCCGGGCAGGCGTCCACCACGATCCGCACCCACTTCATCTCCGGCGAGCAGGCCGGCGAGATCGCGGAGCGGGCCAAGGGACGACGCGCCGGGGTGACGACGCTGTCCGCCGTGGAGCGGCCGGCCGACCAGGTCGACCCGCTGGCGGACGTCGCGGCCGTGCTCGGCGACGAGAAGCGGATGCGCACCCAAGAAGTCCTCTCCGGCCTCGCGGCCCGGGATCCGGGCCGGTACCGGGAGTGGACGTTCGGGGACCTGAAGACCGTGCTGGACGCGGTCGGCGCCGCCCCCTACAAGTCCGACGGCCAGATGGTCGTCTCCCGCGCCAAGGTCGAATCCGCCCTTAAACTCCGCGCGGAGGACACCGGAGCGTAGTCAAGCGCGCTGAGGGAGGCCGAAGGGAGGCAGGGAGTTCTCCCTGACCTCCTCCCTGAACCCCCAAACCATCCCTGATCAGTGCAGATCAACGCGCCAGGGAGGCAGGGAGGCACCACCCCTACCCCTGCTGGGGCCCCAGGAACCGGCCTTTCGGCCCGGGGCCCCTCTCCCTCCCTGCCCACCTGCCGTCACTCTCCGCCACCAGCAACGAGAGGAGCGCCACCCCATGACAACCCCCGTCCGTGTCCGTCCGCTGGCCGCCGTCCACCTGCGCGACGCGCTCACCGCCGCCGCCGACCACCGCCCGGCCGCCGCCCTCGCGGCCCTGCTCCACATCGACCCCGAGTCCTGGACCGGCATCGAGCAGCGCGCCGCCGCCCTCGGCACTTCGGTCCTGGACCTGCTCGCCACCGCCACCCGGGAAGGCACCCAATGAGCCTCACCACCGACGCGATCACCGCCGCCGTCCTCTTCGGCCCCGGCGCCGTCCTCGGCGCCGCAACCCTCATCTCCCAGCGCGGCGACAGGACCGACTCCGCCGCCGTCCGGCAGGTGCTCGCCGAGTCCGCCGCCCACCGCGCCGCCCGGCACGCGAGCGCCCCGCCCGACGGCGGCGAGGGCGTCCCCGCCCCGGCCGACGGACAGAACGTCCCGCTCGCCACGGTCCTGGCGTTCCCCGAGGGGCGGGTGCGGCGTGCTGCCTGACACCACCACCGGCGCCCCGTGGCGGGGTGTGGACCTGTTCGCCGGCGGCGACCCCGCCCGGCGCGGGCGCCGCAGCAGCACCGAGCCGTCCGCCACCGTGACCGGCAAGGTGTCCCGCGTCCGCGTGCTCGACGACGCGGGCGCGGAGTCCCGGTTCACCTGGGGCGAGGCCGGCTGTCTGCAGTCCTTCCCCGCCGACCACCCGTGGTCCGGGCGGGACATCGGCCAGCAGATCGGCAACGCCGTCCCGCCCCGATTGGCCCGTCACCTCCTGGTCGCCGCGCTGGCCGGCTGACGGTCTGTGCCGACCCCGGTTCCGCCCGCCCGCCCCTCAAGGTCCGGGCGGGCGGTGCCAGGGACGGACAGCCCGATCCCACCCGTGATCGCCCGGGAGGGCCGCATGACCAAGCGCACCTACCTCGACCCCCGCCAGATGGGCGCCGACAACATCGCCGACGCCGCCCGCCTGTTCCTGATCGGCGTGCGCGTCGTCCGCGCCGAAAGCCGCGGGAAGTCCACCAAGCGGCTGGAGAACCGCGCGGACCGCATCCAGCAGGAGGCGTTCGACCGCTGGGACGCCAAGTACGGCGCCCCCGACGAGAACTGACTCTGCCCGGAGCGGCCGGCACATCCGGCCAAGGAACCCCGGCCGCTCCGGTTCCCCTGCTCAATCGAGATGAGGAGACCACCCAGCATGACCCATCCGACCCAGATCCGGGGAGAGCACCTGCTCTCCGCTCTCCCCCTCGCCACCTCCGGCGTGCCCGTCCTGCCGCTGCGGGCCGGGAAGGTGCCCTTCGGCAACTGCCCGCGCTGCACCGGAAACGCGTGCGGCGGCCGGCTGAACATGAAGACCCCCGGCCCCTGCGCCTGCCCGGCGCCGTGCCACGGCTGGGCCGCAGCCACCACCGACCCCGACGTCCTGACCAGCCCCGGGTGGGCGCGGGCGTGGCGGGAAGCGGCGGCGGTGGCCTACCACCCCGGCGGCGCGGGCGTGACCGTCGTCGACCTCGACGACGTGGCCGCGATCGCTTGGGCGCGCGAGACCCTGCCCGCCACCCGGATCGTGCCCACCACCCGGGGCGAGCACTGGCTGTACCGGGGCGCGATGCCGTCCGCCAACGCGGTGCGGCCCGGTGTGGACGTCAAGTCGGCGATGTCCTACGCCCGTTGGCTCGGCCCCGGCACCGGCACCATGGCGGCCCTGCCGGACGTCGTGCGCGCCCTGATCGTGAAGGCGCCCGCCCCGGTCCGGCCGGCGGCCGTCACGGTGTCCGCCCCGGCCGGGAGCGGGAAGTGCCCGCACCGAACCCGGACGTATCTGGAGCGGGGCATCGCCATGGCCGAGCAGCGCATCGCCGAAGCCACCGCCGCCGTGCACAACACAGTGTTCGGGGTGTTCCTGGCGGTGCTGTCGACGCACGGGCGGTGCGGGTGCCTGACCGTGGCCCACACGGAGCGGCTGTTCACCGCCGCGCAGGCCAAGGGCGAGTCGCCCCGGCACTGCGCCGACGCGTGGGCCAACGCTCTCGTCCGGTTGGGGCTGTGACCGTGGCCGAGGACGAGAAGAACCCCGCGCGCGAGATCATCACCGACTACGCCAAGGCCCACTTCCGGTACTTCCGCACCGCCGACGGCACCGTCTACGCCCAGCGCAACGGCCACCCCGTGGCCCGGCCGATCCGCTCGCAGGGCACGACCGGCAGCCACCGCCAGGAACTCCTTGTCGGCCTCTACAAGGACGGGCGGGGCGTGTTCAACGGGACCTCGATGAAGGAGGCGCTGGACCTCATCGAAGCACTGGCGCTGACCGAGGAGGTGCAGCCCGTCCACATCCGGGTGGCCCCGGGGCTCGACGGGGCGACGTGGCTCGACCTCGGGCGCTCCGACGGCCTGTCCGTGCGCATCCACCCCACCGGCTGGGACACCGTCGTCCCCGACCCGCGTGAGGTGTGCTGGCGGCGCACCCAGCTCACCGGGGAGCTCCCGTTGCCGGTGAAAGACACCGACGGCAAGGGCATCGACCTGCTGCTGAGGCTGACGAACTTCACCGACGCGCAGACCGAGTGCCTGGCCATCGCCTGGTTGATCGGGTGCCTCGGGCCCGGGGTGCCCGTCCCGGCACCGTTCCTCACCGGCCCGCAGGGCGCCGGGAAGTCGACGGCCGGCCGGATGATGGTGCGGATCGTCGAGGGCATGAGCGGTGACCTGCGCCGGGCACCGAAGGACGAGGAGAACCTCATCGCGGCAGTCGCGGCGGGGTGGGTCACCGCCCTGGACAACCTCTCCCACATGACCCCGGACCTGTCCGACGCCATGTGCTGCATCGTGACCGGCGCCGAGTCCGTCAAGCGCGCCCTGTTCACCGACGGGGACGTCCACCGCTCCGCCTACCGCCGACCCCTGCTCCTGACCGGCATCGACGTCGGCGTCATCCGCCCCGACCTCGCCGAACGCCTCCTGCCCCTGCGGCTGGAGCGGCCGAAGGTGCGGCGCACCGAAGCGGAGCTGTGGGCGGAGTACGCGGAGGTGCTGCCGATGGTGCTCGGGTCGCTGCTCGACCTCACGGTCAAGGTCCGCGCGGCCGAGGCGGAGACCCCGACCGATCTGCGCATGGCGGACTTCGCGCACTTGTGCGCCCAGCTCGACGGCGCGACCGGATTCGGGGCGTTGGCCGCCTACCGGACCAGCCTGGACGACCTCAACGACGACGTCATCGAAGGCGATTTGCTCGCGCAGACCGTCCTGCGGCACGCCGAGACCATCGAGCCGGGCGGAGCGCAGCGCATGACCTCGACCGAGTGGCTGCACTGCCTCGGGCGCCTCTACAGCGGCGACGACTTCCGCGCGGTGCCGAAGGGCTGGCCGACCACCGGCAAGGTGCTGTCCGACCGGCTCAAGCGCCTTCAGCCCACCCTCGCGGCCCGGGGCGTCCTGATCGACAGCGGCCGTGACCACGGCGGCCGCTACCTCCTCATGGCTCGCCCCGTGCCCGCGCCGACGCACGAGCAGCCCGAGTTGGGCTGACCGCCGGGACAAGCAAGAAGAGCACCGGTCGCCGCGCTGGGTGCTCTTCTTGCTGTTCGGCGGAGCCGCCCAAGGGTCGTGCCGCGCAGCGGCTCCTCACTTCGCTCTGAGAGAGGGCCAAGTACTACAGGCAGCCCCTCCTTTTTTCCTAAGTAGGAAGACGCTGCGTCACGTGCGTCACGCGGGCCGGAAAACGGCCCCTGGCCAGCACCGGAGGCCGTGACGCAGACGACGGAGCCTGCGTCATGCTGCGTCACCTGCGTCACGGGCTGCGTCGCGCCGTGACGCAGCCCGTGACGCACGCCCGACCGCCGCGTCACGAGAAATCCGCAGGTCAAAAGCCTGCGTGACGCTGATGACGGACGTGACGCAGAAATCCCCACCTCGGACAACACAGAGGTCCGGGGCTGCCCGCCACCGTCGCCCCGAGATCCACTCCGCGCCACCCCAGCGACGAGCACCCGCCCCGCCACCGCCCAGGGAGGGCAGCAGTGACCACAACGCAGCTCAAGGCCCGGCTTCTCACCGTCCGGGAAGTCGCGGAGATCCTCGGCACCTGGAAGAGCAGCGGCGAGCGTTTCCCTCGCCGGCTGATCGAGGAACGCCGGATCACCTTCGTGAAGGTCGGCCGTCACGTCCGCATCCCGGAGGCCGCCGTCGCCGAGTTCATCGCCGAGAACACCGTCCAGCCCATCCGCGCCCGTCGCTCCACCAGGAACAGGACAGCCGCCTGATGCCCGCAAAGAAGAACAGTCGCCGCCGCTTCGGCTCCGTCCGCCAGCTTCCGTCCGGCCGCTGGCAGGTCCGTTACCGCGACCCGCTGACCGGGGAGCTTCGGCCGGACGAGAAGACGTATGCCACCAAGACGGACGCCGAGGTCCGGCTGAGCCAGCTCGAAGCCGACATCACCCGGGAGAAGTGGGTCGACCCGGACGCCGGGAAAGTGAATTTCGGGGAGTACGCGACCAAGTGGCTCAAGGAACGCAAGCTGGAGGAGACGACCCGGGAGCGGTACGAGACAGCGCTTCGGCTGCACATCATGCCGACCCTCGGCCCGAGGTTCCTCGTGGACATCACCCCGGCCCGGGTCCGCACCTGGCGGACCCACCTGCTGGAGTCCGGCGTCGGCGAGCCCACCGTGGTCAAGGCGTACCAGATGCTGCGGGCCATGCTGAACACCGCCGTGGACGACGATGAGCTGATCAAGCGCAATCCGTGCCGGATCAAGGGCGCCGACACCTACGACGTGCCCGAGCGCCCGGTCCTGTCCGTCGCCGAGGTCTTCGCGGCCGCCGACGCCATCGCGCCCCGGTGGCGGGCGCTGGTCCTGGTGACCGCGTTCACCACGCTGCGGTTCGGCGAGCTGGCCGCGCTCCGCCGACGGGACGTCGACCTGGGCGCCCGGCTTCTGCGGGTCCGCAGGAATCAGGCCGAGCTGTACAGCGGGAAGCTGTATGACAAGGCGCCGAAGAGCCGCGCGGGGTTCCGCCCGGTCGCGTTCCCGGACTCCATCGTGGATGCCCTTCAGCACCACATGGAGCACTTTGCGGGGGCAGAGTCGGACGGCCACATGTTCATCGGACCGCGCGGCGGCCGGCTGCGCCGGAGCAACTTCCGGGACGACTGGACTGCCGCGAAGGAAGGTGCGGGCATCCCGATGGAGGTCCACTTCCATGACCTCCGCCACACCGGGAACACCATGGCGTCGCAGAGCGGCGCGAGCACCCGGGAGCTCATGATCCGCATGGGGCACAGCACCGCGCGGGCCGCGCTGATCTACCAGCACATGACGAGCGACCGGGACCGGGCCGTCGCCGACCGGATGGACGAGATGGTGCAGCGGGAGCTGTCGAAGGGGGCCCCGCCGGAGCGTTCTGGCACAGACGTGGCACGGGGTGATCAGCAGGACTGAACGGAAAAGGCCCAGGTCGGAGGAATTCACCCTCTGGCCTGGGCCTTTTCTGCGTTTCGTGCTGTGCCCCAGGCAGGATTCGAACCTGCGACACCGGCTTTAGGAGAGCCGTGCTCTATCCCCTGAGCTACTGAGGCGGGGATGACCGCTGACAGCCTAGCGGATCGGCGGAGGGAGGGGTGGCGGTACGAGGCGGGGCGGCCGGACCGACGGGGAGTCAGCTCCGCCGGGAGGGCGGAGCCCGGGTGCGGAGCGGGGGCCACCGGTGATCACCCCCCGAGCTGATCACTCCGCAGGGGCGGCGGATAGCCTGGGTGAACAAACGTGCCGGTGGGGGCATTGGCGTCCACCGGGGAGGACCACAGCGAGGACGGGGCGCGCCAGCATGACGTCGGGGGACCAACTACGGTACCGGCCCGCCGTTCTTCGGCTGCTGCAGACGGTGTGGCTCTGGCCGGCGCTGATCATGCTGGTCGTGGGCGGGTACCGGCTCGGCACGCCCGACCTCTGGCGGGACGAGGTGGCGAGCTGGACGGCGGCCACCCGCCCGCTCGGGGACCTGCTGCGGATGCTGCAGCACGTCGATGCCAGCAACGGCACCTACTACGTGCTCCTCCACGGCTGGACGGCGGTGTTCGGCGACTCGGTGATCTCCCTGCGGCTGCCGTCGGTGCTGGCCATGGCCGGTGCGGCCGGGTTCGTGGCGCTCACCGCCGAGCGGCTGTTCGGCGGCCGGGTCGCGGGGATGTCCGCCGGGGCGCTCTTCGCGGTCGTGCCACTGGTCTCCCGGTACGCGCAGGAGGCCCGCTCCTACGCGCTGGTGACCTGTGCGGTAGCGGCCGCGACCTGGTTCCTGCTCCGGGCGCTGGACGAACCGACGCTGCGGTGGTGGGCGCCGTACTGCGTGGCGATGGCGGTCGCGGGGGCGGGACACCTGGTCTCGCTGAGCACCCTGGTCGGACAACTCGCCCTGGTGACGCCGTACCTGGTCCGCCGCGGCGCGGCGCGGCGACGGCTGCTGTGGCGGCTCCCCCTGGCGGTGGCCGTCGCGGCGCTGGCCGCGCTGCCGGTGGCGGTGCTAGGCAACCGGCAGTCCGGGCGCCAGCTGGGCTGGCTCGCCCGGCCGAGCCTGGACCAGCTGTGGCACTTCGGCGAGCCGCTCTTCGGTTCGGCCCGGGTGTTCCACGTCTTCGTGGTGCTCGGGCTGCTGGCCCTGGCCCTGCCCGGACGCCGGCGGCCGGCGGTCCAGCTGCTGCTGCTCGCGGTACTGCCGGTGCTGGCGGTCTGGGTGATGTCGCGCGGCTCGACCTCGTACTTCCTCGACCGGTACCTGCTGTTCACGGTGCCCGCCTGGGCGGCGCTGGCCGGCGGCGGGATCCGTGCCGTGTACGGCGCGGTGGTGGCGGTCGCCCGGCGGACCCGGACGCCCCGGGAGCTGCGGGTGGCGGGGCTGCTGCTGGCGCTCGGGCTGGTCGCGACGGCGGGAGTGGTGGCCCTGCCCCGGCAGTCGCTGGTCCGCTACCAGGGTTCGCACTCGCAGTCGAAGGAGCCGTACCAGGCGGCGGCCGGGCTGATAGCCGCCGGCTACCGTCCCGGTGACGGGCTGGTCGTGCCGCTCGGCGACCAGGCCTGGTCGATGGTGGGACCGGGTGTCTCCTACTACCTGCCGGACCGGGTGAAGCCGTACCCGGTGTTCGTCGAACGCAGTGCCGCCCAGGCCGAGGACCTCTTCCCGGTGGCGTGCCCGCGCCCCGCCGACTGCACGGGGCCCGGCCGGCGGGCCTGGCTGCTGGTGCTCGGGGACACCGCCGATCCGCTGGCCGTGCTGCCCGGCGACCAGGTGGCGGCCCTGCGCGAACGGTACGGCCCGCCGGACCGGGTGACACCGCTCGGCGGGGTGACCCTGGCCCTGCTGGACGGCACGCGCTGACGCCGTAGCGCCGCTCGTACCCTCCGGAGCGCGGGCCCTCCTCGCCCGCCCGGCACGTCCCGCTCACCCCGCACGTCCCGCACGTCCCGCCCTCCCCCGGACACACCGTGGCCGGATGCTCCGCGACCGCCGCCGTGCCGCCCGCGCGCCGTGCCCCCGTCGCCCCCGGATGCGCGCTCCCGGAGGGCGGGCGACCATGGTGCGCAGTGACCAGGTCGGGAGGACGGGCCCGTGAGCGAGCAGCCGACCGGCCGGAAGACCCGGCGGAAGGCCCGGCGGAGGGCGCGGTGGAGGACGCGGTCGGCCGAGCTGACCGGGTACGCGCGCGGACTGCCCGAGCACGTGCCGATGGTGGGCCGGGCTCTGCACCACCTGATCCGGGTCAACCTGCTGGACTGCGCGACCCGGCTGGCCGCCCAGGCGTTCCTGAGCGCACTGCCGGCTCTGTTCGTGGTGGCGGTCTTCACCCCGGCGGCGGTCCGGGAGGGTGTGGTGCGGTCGCTCCGCAAGGAGCTGGGCCTGGAGGGCGACGCGGCACAGTCGGTGCAGCAGTTGCTAGGGACCGGCCACGAGCAGGACACCGGGTTCGGGCTGCTCGGCGCGCTGGTGACTCTGCTGTCGGCGACGGCGCTGAGCCGGGCGATGCAGCGGGTCTGCGAGCGCTGCTGGGAACTGCCGAAGTCGGGGACGAGGGTGGCGGCCTGGCGCTGGCTGGTCTGGCTGGCGGTCTGGCTGGTCACCCTGGTGCTGCAGACGCCGGTCCGGGACGGCTTCGGCCGGGGGGCCTGGCTGGGGATCCCGCTGACCTTCCTGGACGGGACGGCGATCTGGTGGTGGACACAGCACCTGCTGCTGGGCGGCCGGGTGCGCTGGCTGCCGCTGCTGCCGGGGGCGCTGCTCTGCGGGACGGTGGTGGTGGGCCTCGGAGTGGCCTCGCGGGTCTACCTGCCGGGCGCGATGGCGCGCAGCATCGGCCAGTTCGGGCCGTACGGGGTGGTCTTCACCGGGCTGTCCTGGCTGATCGTCATGTTCGCCGGGCTGACGGTGTCGATCGCGCTGGGCCGGGTGGTGTCCGAGGAGGAGTCGGTCGCGGGGCTGTTGGGTTCGCGTACCGAACCCGGCCGCTGGGGCGGCGCACGGTTCTGAGCCCCGGGCGGAGCGGGGTGCCTGCCGCTCCGCCCGGGGTCTCGCTCAGAGGGCGCGGGTGAGCCGGGAGACGATGGACGGCGGGTTCAGGTCGGACTGGAGCACGACCGGGACCTCGATCCGGTTGTCGCCCTCGCCCGAGCGCAGCACGCCGACCTTGTCGCCCGCCCTGGCGGTGTGGCCGACCTTCACCGGGTCCAGCACGAGGGTCGCGGTGATGCCGGGGAATCCGGCCACGGTGAGGTCCTTGCCCGCGACGACCGGGACGGTGCCGCCGAGCCCGTCCTCGACCCGGCCGACCACCTCGCCCTGCTTGGCGAGGCTCTGTCCGGTCAGCCCGTTCTGGGCGGCCTGGATCTGCTTGGCGCTGACGTTCTGGACCATCTTGAGGATGCTGGGCTCGGCGGTGGTCGCCGGCTGGCCGAGGGTGACGCCGAGGATCAGCCGGCGCACCCCGCCGACCTCCTTGTAGGCGGCCCACATCAGGCAGCCGCCGGCCGGGGTGCTGGAGCCGGTCTTGACCCCGATGATGCCGTTCTTGGGGGAGATCAGGGTGTTGGTGTTGGAGATCTTCTGGTTGTTGAAGGTGGTGTCCGGGGTCGAGACGATCTGCCGGAAGATCTCGTCCTGCATGACCTGGCCGGCCAGCTTCAGCTGGTCCTTGGCGGTGCTCTTGGTGTCCGGGCTGAATCCGGCCGGGTCGGTGTAGGTCGTGTTGGTCATGCCGAACCTGGCGGCGGTGTCGTTCATCTTCCTGACGAAAGCCTCCTCCGAACCGGCGTCCCAGCGGGCCAGCAGCCGGGCCACGTTGTTGGCCGACGGCAGCATCAGCAGTTCCAGGGCCTGGTACTGGCTGATCTGCTGGCCCTCGACCAGGGTGGCGCGGGACTCGTCGACGTTGCCGGACTCCTGGGCCGCCTGCTTGTCGACGGTGATCTTCGGCCCGCTCTCGCCCTTCTTGAGCGGGTGCGACTGGAGGATCAGGTAGGCGTTCATGACCTTGGTGACGCTGGCGATCGAGGCGGGCGTCTCCTGACCGGAGCTGCCCAGGCTGCCGACGCCGACCACCTCGGCGGCCGACTGGCCCTTGGCCGGCCAGGCCAGGTCGAGCGGGTCACCGGCGAAGGTGAAGCCGCCCGGGGCGGTGAGCCGCACCTTGCCGTCCGGCAGCGGGCGGAGCAGCTGGGCGGTCACCGCCGCGCCGAGCACGACGGCCAGGAACAGGGTCCAGATGGTGATCCGCTTGAGGGCGCGGCGCAGCGGTGAGACCGGGCGGGCGCTGAGTGCGGCCAGGACCTCCATCGCCTCGGAGGTCGACTCCGGGGACGGCTCCGGGGCGGGAACGGGCTCCGGGGCGGGGAGCGGTTCGGGCTTCGGCAGCGGCGGCGCGGGCGGCACCGGCCGGCGGTCGGGGGCGGGCAGCGGTTCGGGGGCCGGGGTGGGCCCGGGCTCCGGGGCGGGGGGTACGGGTGCGGGCCGGGGCAGCGGTTCCGGGTCGGGGGTCGGCTCGGGCTCGGGCAGCGGGCGCGGTGCCGGCGGCGCGGGCACGGTGCCCGCACCGGGGGCCGCGGGGGCGCGGAAGGCCCGAAGGGCCCGGGTCCGCTCCGCGTGGTCCGGCTTCTCGAACTTCTCCGTCTGCTCCGTCTGCTCCGTCTGCTCGGGCCGGTCCGTCCGGTCGGGCCTGCCGGTGTCCGGAGCGGCTCCGGCGGTGGCGGCCCCGGTGGGTCCGGCGGTCGAGGAGTCGGCGGTCGCGGCCCCGGCGGCACCCCCGCCGTCCGTCCGCATGGCGAGACGGGGGTCGGCGGCGGCCGGGCGCTTCGCCGGCCCGTCCCCGCCCCGCACGCCACCGGTCCCGAGGGGTTCCACCAGCTCCTCCGGCAGGCGCAACGCGGTCGTGGCCTCGTCGGCAGGGAGTCGCAGGGCGGTGGTCGCGTCGTCGGTGGGGAGCCGCAGGGCGGTGGTCGCGTCGTCGGCGGGCAGTCGCAGGGACGCGGTCGCCTTGTCCGACGGCAGGCGCAGCATCGTCGTCCGGATGTCCGCATCCCGGACGCGGAGGTGGGCGGTGGTGCCGCCCCGGGGCGCACCCGACGCGCCGGAGGCGGTGGCACCGGAGCGCTCCGCACCGGCCGGCCCGGCCTCGGACCCAGCCGTCGACCCAGCCGCCGACCCGGCCTCGGAAACCGGCCCGGACTCGGAAGCGGTCACGGCGTCGGAGCCGGACGCGGACTCGGGTCCCGACGCGGATCCGGACGCGGTCGCGGGCTCGCCGGACTCGGGTGCGGAGCCGGCCGCGGCCGACCCGGCGGCGGCGCCTCCGCCGGCACCGACCGCCTCCGCGGCAACCTCCTCGGAGGCCGCGGCGGCAGCGGTCCGTTCCCCGTCCCGCTCCCGCGCCCGCTCGCCGTCCCGCAGCACCCTGTCGGGGGACTCGCCCACGTAACCCAGCCTCCTCAACGCCCGGCGGGGCACCGGCAGACCCGATTTCGGGAAGCCGGTACCCCGCCCCGTGTACCTGTACAGTCTCCGCCACCGGCGACCGTTTGCGGTCGCCCACACCCCGCCCGACCGGCGGTTATTGCCGTGGCGCGGCCGCACTGCGGCCTGTTCAACGGTCAGACGCCGGGCCCGCCACGGCCGGTTCCCCCGCTCGATCGCAAGGTCACGATTCGGAGGCGTACTCGACAAGCCCGTGTGAGAGGCGTCACGCTGTTTCCCATCCACGCGGGGAGGCTTGGATGGGCAAGAGCCGCAGAACTATTCCCGAGGAACTCTTGCTGCTCGCTTTGGACCCGGCCACGGGCACCACTGCGCAGCCGCAGACCCTCGACCTCGGACTCGCCGGGGCCCAGCTCGTCGAGCTGTCCCTGGCCGGACGGATCGTTCCGGAGGGAGACCGCATCGCCGTGGTACTGCCACGGCCCACCGGTGACCCGACACTCGACCACGCGCTGGAGCTGTTGCGGCGACGTGGCAGTCCGGTCCGCGCCGCGCACTGGATCGGCGGGCCCCGACTGGGGCTCCGGCAGACCTATCTGGCGCACCTCGAACGGTGCGGCATGGTCACGGCCGTGCCGGGCCAGGTGTGCGGGGTGCTGCCGACGACGCGCTATCAGGCGTCCGACGACTGCACCAACGCTGCGATCAAGCAGCGGTTGGACACCGCGATCCGCACCGGCGTGCCGCCGGACCCGCGGACCGCGGCGCTCGCCGCGCTGGCGCACTCGGTGGGTCTGGGCAAGCACCTCTACCCGGGCAACGAGGGCCGGTCGTCACGGTCCCGGCTGCGCGACCTGATCCGGTACGACCCGCTGGGCGGGATGGTCGCGCACGCCGTGATGGACGTGCAGAACGGCCTGCCGAGCCAGCAGAACCGTTCCGCCCAGAGCGGCGGCGCGGCTCCGGCCGCGAGCAACGGCCGTCCGGCCCCACGCTCGGCGCCCGCACGCGGGTCCGGCGGACGGGTCGCGGCCCCTCGCGTCGGCGTCCGCTGACCCGACGGGGCAGGTCCGGCCGGCCGGGTAGGACCGGTTGCCGGACCGGCACGCGAACCACCCGCGCGCAGGGAACTCACCGGCGCGCAGAGCGGCGCTCGCCGCATCGTTCGCGCCGCACGGCGGCGCCGAGCAACCAGCAGTGAGAAGGGGCGGTCGCCCGCGACGGAAGTCGCCGGCGACCGCCCCTCCGCCGTCCCCACGGGCGGTCCGACCCCACTCGGCCCGGCCCGATCCCCCGCAGAACGTCGTCCGCACCTCGGCCGCATACCGCCCCCGCACGTGCCACCCGCACTTGCGCGGCCCCGCGCCGCGTCCGCACGATGTCCGCACCGCCGTCGCAGCACCACCGGAACGGGCCGCGGAGTCGCATTACCACTCCGGGGTGTCCGGTGTCTCACCGAAGCGCTTTTCCGATGATCTGTTCTACTGCGCTCCTGTGATAACCCGGCGCCGACCTGATCCAAGGTGACATGCTGCACAACGTCAGGGGGGTTGATCCCGATTTCCACAGTGTTCCGAGGACTGCCGTTCCAACGATCACCAGAAGTCCGACCGGAGGCCGACGTGTCCGCGAACATCAATCCCACGGTGCGCCGTCGACGCCTCGGTTCGGAACTGCGCAAGCTCCGCGAGGGCCTCAGCATGACGGCCGAGGAGGTCGCCGGCCGGCTGATGGTCTCCCAGTCGAAGATCAGCCGACTGGAGAACGGCCGCCGCTCCATCAGCCAGCGGGACGTCCGTGACCTCTGCGACGTCTACAACGTCACCGACGAGGCGATGCGGGCCAGCCTGATGGAGATGGCCCGGGAGTCCCGGCAGCGCGGCTGGTGGCACGACTTCAACGACATGCCGACCCCCTACAGCGTGTACATCGGGCTGGAGGCCGAGGCCTCCTCGATCCGGGCGTACGAGTCCTCCTTCGTCCCCGGGCTGCTGCAGACCGAGCAGTACGCGCAGGCCGTGGTCGAGGGCACCCAGCCGGACACCGACGCGCTCTCCGTCCAGCGCCGGGTCCAGGTCCGGATGAAGCGCCAGGACCGCGTCCAGGGCGAGAACCAGCTGGGCAGCCTCTGGACCGTCATAGACGAGGCGGTGCTGCGCCGGGAGGTCGGCAGCCGCGACGTGATGGCCGACCAGCTGAAGCACATGCTGGAACTGAGCCAGCGCCCCAACATCACCATCCAGGTCATCCCGTTCGCGCACGGCGCCCACCCCGGCATGACCGGGACATTCTCCCTGCTGGAGTTCCCCGAGTCAGCCGATTCCACGGTTGTCTACTTCGAAGGGGTGACGAGCGATCTCTACCTGGAGAAGGAAGCCGACGTGCGCCGCTATACCAGTCTCTACGACCACCTGCGGGCAGCCGCGCTCGGGGTGACGGAGAGCCGGTCGCTGATAGCCACGATTGAAGAGGGATACCACGGATGAGCACCACCTTCGAGAACGGGACGACCTGGTACAAGAGCAGTCACAGCGGCGGCAACGGCGCCTGTGTGGAGATCAGGGTGCCCGCCGCCGACGCGGTGGCGGTCCGGGATTCCAAGGATCCCGAAGGTCCGCAACTGCGTTTCTCCGCCGAGGCCTGGAACGTCTTCGCCACCGAGGCCGGAGCCGGGGTGTTCGGCGGGTTCTGACCTCGCGTCGCACCGCTTCTCGGCCCAGATGCCCGTAGCGGTGTCCGCCGCCCGCAGGTTGGTGTTGCGGGCGATCACGCCGAGCA
>NZ_JBEXNT010000013.1:98216-111602 GCF_040611255.1 Kitasatospora sp. NPDC002965
CAGGACCGGCAGGCGCAGCCCGGGACGCCCGCTCGGCAGACCGGCGACCGCTACGGGCATCTGGGCGTCCGGAGCCATGCACCCGTCAAGACCGGACCCCGCCGCTCGACGGCCCGGTCGCTCGACGGCCCGGTCGCGACGGCCCCGCCGCCCGACGGCCTCAGCCGAGCACCGGGTAGCGGGCCGACCAGGCCTCGCCCTCCGGGGTCCGTGCGCTGTGCAGTTCGGGCCCGTGCAGGAGTTCCAGGACGAAGTCGTCCGCCAGCTCCAGCAGCGCCCCCCGCCCCTCCAGGCCCACCACCAGGCCGGGCGGCAGCGCGGTGTCACCGTGCAGCACTCCCAGCAGGTTGCCGCAGATCGCGCCGGTGGAGTCGCTGTCCCCCGAGTGGTTCACCGCCAGCAGCAGCCCGGACCGGACATCGTGCGCGACCAGTGCGCAGTACACCCCGATCGCCAGTGCCTCCTCGGCGACCCAGCCCTCCCCCAGTGCCTCCACCCGCTCGGCGGACGGCTCCCCGGCCCGCACCGCGTCCAGTGCCGCCCGCAGCGCGGCCGTCGTCTCCTCGTGCGCCGGCCGCTCCGAGAGCAGGGCGAGCGCCAGGTGCACCCCCTCCTCCAGGGTGCCGCCCCGGGCCACGGTCTGGACGATCACCGCCAGCGCACCCGCCGAGAGGTACCCGGTGGGGTGGCCGTGGGTCAGCACCGAGCACTCCACCGCCAGCTGGAACACCAGCCCCGGCTCCCAGGTGGTGAGCAGCCCGAACGGCGCCGCCCGCATCACCGTGCCGCACCCCTTGGAGTGCGGGTTCTTCGGCGACTCCAGGGTGCCCAGCCGGTCGGCGTCCACCCCGGAGAGCCCGGACAGGCAGGCCTGCCCGGGCGCCCGCTGCGCGTACAGCCACTCCTCCCGGCCGAGCCAGCCGAGGTCGGACCGGCGTTCGTCCGGTCCCCAGTCCCGTTGGGTGGCGGCCCAGCGCAGATAGGCGCGGTGGACGTCGGTGGGCGGGTGCCAGCTGCCGGTGTCCCGGCGGATGTGGGCGCGGATCAGGCCGTCGACGGTGAACAGCACCATCTGGGTGTCGTCGGTGACCGCCCCCAACCGCCCGTACGCGGGGACGTAGCCGGTCACACCGCGCGGGCCGTGCGCGGCGCGGATCTTCTCCAGCGAGTCGAACTCGATGCCGGCGCCGAGCGCGTCCCCGATCGCCCCGCCGAGCAGACAGCCCCGCACCCGGCTGCGGAAGTCCTGTTGCTGTGCGCGTGACCACAGTGGCATCACGACGGGCGCCTTTCGTACGAAAGCGGGCGGACCGCGCGACGCACGGCCGGTCGCGCGCCCTCGCACTGTATTCGAAGGCCCGAACGGGTCGCGGGCCTCCCTGGAACACCAGCACTTCCACCCGATGTCGCCGGTCCGCCATGCCTCGTCCACGGACCGCCACCCCGGGCTGCCTACCGTCCCGGGCCATGACCATCTCCCGCACCCGCCTGACCGCGGCCGTCGCCCTGACCTGCGCACTGACGCTCGGCACCCCGGCGCTCGCCGCGGCCGCGCCGGCCGGCTCCCCCGCCCCGGCCGCCGCCCACCACGCCGCCCGCGCCGTCCCGTTCACCGCCGCCACCGCCACCCAGCAGGCCGACGGGAGCTTCAGCCTCACCTGGACCGCCCCCGGCGCCCGCGGCGTCACCGTCTACGCCGGCACCGACCCGGAGGACATCCGCCACCGCAGGCCCGTGGCCAGGGGTGCCGGCAGCGCGACCGTGACGGTCACCGGCCTGCCCGCCGCCGACCGCTGGTACTTCGAGCTCGTCCCCGACCGCGGCGCCCCGCTGGTGATCGCCGACCGCTCGCTGCACCTCGCCTCCGCACCCAACTTCCGCGACGCGGGCGGCTACCGCACCACCGACGGCCGCTGGGTGCGGACGGGCGTGGTCTACCGCTCCGGCGACCTCTCCAGGCTCACCGACCAGGACCTCGCCAAGCTCCGCCGCCTCGGCATCCGCACCGTCTTCGACCTGCGGACCCCGGCCGAGCAGAAGGCCGCCCCGGACCGGCTCCCCGCCGGCGCCACCGCCGTCTCCGCCAACGTGCTCGGCGCCGCCGACACCGGCGCGTTCAACGTCACCACCCCGCAGGCCGCCGTCCGGGCGATGGTGGACGCCGAGCGCACCATGGTCTCCGCCGACAGTGCCCGGACCGCCTACCGATCGGTGCTCGACTCCCTGGTGGAGCGTGACGACGAGGGCATCCTGTTCCACTGCACCGCCGGCAAGGACCGCACCGGCTGGGCCTCCGCCGCCCTGCTCACCGCGCTCGGCGTGCCGCGCGAGACGGTCGAGGCCGACTACCTCGCCAGCAACACCTACCGGGCCGCGGAGATCGCCGCCACCCTGGCCCAGTTGCCGCCCGCCTACCAGGCGGTCTACAAGCCGCTGCTGGACGTCCGGCCCGAGTACCTGAACGCCGGCTTCGACGAGGTGCGGCAGCGGTTCGGCTCCTTCGACGGCTACCTGAAGTCCGGCCTCGGCCTGGACCAGCGGGACCTGCGCGACCTGCGCAGCCAGCTTCTCGTCGGCTGAGGCCGGCCCTCGGCCCCCGGACCTTCGGCCCCGTCCGGCCGTCCGACTGTCCGGCCGCCCGGCCGCCCGAGAATGCCCGCCGCCCGACGCGAGGCGGACGGCGGGCCGGACGGGCCCGGGCGGGCCCGGACGGTTCGGGACGGTTCGGCCGTCAGTCCACCAGCGGCAGCAGCTCGGGAAGGTGCCCGTCCGAGGCGAGCGCGGCGGCCCGCCGCTCGGCCGGCACCTCGCCGTAGGTCGTGGTGCGCTGCCGGTGCGGGCGGCCGACCGCCTCGGCGATCGCCTGGAGGTCCCGGACCGACTTGTAGCTGCCGTACGCCGAGCCGGCCATCCGCGAGATGGTCTCCTCCATCAGCGTGCCGCCAAGGTCGTTGGCGCCCGAGCGGAGCATCTCGGCCGCGCCCTCCGCGCCCAGCTTCACCCAGCTGGTCTGGATGTTGGGGATGTGCGGGTGGAGCAGCAGCCGGGCCATCGCGACCACCGCCCGGTTGTCCCGGGCGGTGGGGCCCGGCCGCGCGATGCCGGCCAGGTAGACCGGGGCGTTGGTGTGGATGAACGGCAGCGTCACGAACTCGGTGAAGCCGCCGGTCCGCTGCTGGATCCCGGCGAGCAGCCGCAGGTGGCCGAGCCAGTGCGCCGGGGTGTCCACGTGCCCGTACATCATCGTGGACGAGGAGCGGATCCCCAGTTCGTGCGCGGTGCTGACGACCTCCACCCAGGTCGCGGCCGGCAGCTTGCCCTTGGTGAGCACCCAGCGGACCTCGTCGTCCAGGATCTCGGCGGCCGTGCCCGGGATGGTGTCCAGACCGGACTCCTGGGCCCGCTGCAGCCAGTCGCGGATCGAGAGGCCGGTCCGGGTGGCGCCGTTGACCACCTCCATCGGCGAGAACGCGTGCACGTGGATGCCGGGGACCCGTTCCTTCACCGCGCGCGCGATGTCGAAGTAGGCGGTGCCGGGCAGGTCCGGGTGGATGCCGCCCTGCATGCAGACCTCGGTGGCGCCCACCTCCCAGGCCTGGGCGGCCCGGTCGGCCACCTGGTCCAGCGAGAGGCTGTACGCGTCCGCGTCGGTGCGGCGCTGGGCGAAGGCGCAGAACCGGCAGCCGGTGTAGCAGACGTTGGTGAAGTTGATGTTCCGGGTGACGCAGTAGGTGACCTCGTCCCCGACCGTGTCGCGGCGCACCGCGTCGGCGATCCGGCAGAGCGCGTCCAGCGCCGGGCCGTCCGCGTGGAACAGGGCCAGCGCCTGCGCGTCCGTCAGCCCGGTCGGGTCGTCGGCGGCCACCGCGAGGGCCGACCGGACGTCGGCGTCGAGGCGCTCCGGCGCCCCGGCCGGCCCGGGGACGGAAGCCGCCTGCTCGCGCAGTACCTCCCAGTCGCCGTAGACGTCCTCGAAGTCGGCCCGGCGGTCGCCGGTCCGGCCCTCCCTGTCGACGGCGGTGTGCAGGTCGGTGCGCCCGTACGACTCCGGCAGGTCCTCCGGCTCCTGCCAGGGAAGCCCGGTGACCACCGCGTCCGGGCGGGCCAGGCCGGTGTCCGGGTCGGCCAGCGCCCGGACGTGCGGCAGCACCCGGGGGTCGAGCCAGGGCTCGCCGTGCCGCACGTACTCGGGGTAGACGGCGAGGCGCTCGCGCAGCTCGAAGCCGGCCGCCGCCGCGTGCTCGGCGAGCTTCTCGATCTGGGGCCAGGGACGCTCGGGGTTGACGTGGTCGGGGGTCAGCGGCGAGACCCCGCCCCAGTCGTCGATGCCGGCGCCGATCAGCCGCTCGTACTCGCCGTCCACCAGGTTCGGCGGGGCCTGGAGGCAGGCGGACGGGCCCATGATGTGCCGGGCCACCGCGACGGTGGCGACCAGCTCGTCCAGCTCCGCGTCCGGCATCCCGCGCATCGCGGTGTCCGGCTTGGCGCGGAAGTTCTGCAGGATCAGCTCCTGGATGCCGTGGTAGGCCCGGGAGACGCGGCGCAGCGCGAACAGCGACTCGGCGCGCTCCTCGTACGTCTCGCCGATGCCGATCAGCAGGCCGCTGGTGAACGGCACCGAGCTGCGGCCCGCGTCCTCCAGCACCCGCAGCCGGACGGCCGGCTCCTTGTCGGGCGAACCATGGTGCGGGCCGCCGGGCTCGCTCCAGAGCCGGGTGGCGGTGGTCTCCAGCATCATGCCCATCGAGGCCGAGACCGGCTTGAGCCGCTGGAAGTCGGTCCAGCTCAGCACCCCGGGGTTGAGGTGCGGGAGCAGGCCGGTCTCCTCCAGGATGCGGATCGACATCGCGCGGACGTAGGCGATGGTGTCGTCGTAGCCGTGCGCGTCGAGCCACTCGCGGGCCTCCGGCCAGCGGTCCTCGGGCTTGTCGCCGAGGGTGATCAACGCTTCCTTGCACCCGAGCTCGGCGCCCCGGCGGGCGACCTCCAGCACCTCGTCCGGGGACATGAACATCCCGTGGCCGGCCCGGCGGAGCTTGCCGGGGACGGTCACGAAGGTGCAGTAGTGGCACTTGTCCCGGCAGAGCCGGGTGAGCGGGATGAACACGCTCTTGGAGTAGGTGATGACGCCGGGGCGGCCGGTCGCTTCGAGGCCCGCGTCGCGCACCCGGGCGGCGCTCGCACAGAGGTCGCGCAGGTCCTCGCCCCTGGCCCGGAGGAGTACCGCCGCCTCGGTCGCGTCGAGCGCGACACCGTCCCGGGCCCGCCGCAGGGCTCGCCGCATCGCGTTGGCGGTCGGGATGTTGGTTGCGTCCATGCTCGCGACCCTACGCCAGTTCCCGCACGTTCCTCGTACGTTCGGAGGAGCCGACCCTGAGGTGCTGTCAGGGTCGGCTGCACCGCGAGACCGACCCGGATCTGGCCCTGCAGGGCGATGACGGAAGCGGTCCGGGGACGTCTAATGGAGACACAGGGACAGTCGGTCACTGACGGAGGGGTTGGACGCGATGACGGACGACAGGACGACCGCGGTGGGTGGTTCGGCGGACGGGTTCCGGGACGACTTCCAGGACGGGCTCCGGGAGGGCGTGCCGTACCGGTCGGGCCGCCGGACGATGATCAGGGTGGCGGTTCCGCTGGCGGTGGCCGCCACGATCGCCGCCGGTGTGGGGCTGGGGCCGGCGCTGGCGGACTCCTCGCCCCCGGACCTTCCGACGCTGACGGCGGAACAGGTGGTGGCGAAGGCCCTCGGCTCGCAGGCCGAGACGCTCTCCGGCACCGTGTCGGTCTCGGCCGACCTGGGCGTGCCGAGCCAGCTGCTCGGCGCCGCGGCCGGCGGGATCGGCTCGGGCGGCCCCGGTGGCGGCAAGTCGTCGGGGGCCTCGCCGGAGTCCAAGCTGACCGGTCTGCTGGGCGGTGAGCACACGCTGCGGGTCGCGGTCGACGGTCCGGACAAGCAGCGGATCGGCCTCCTGGAGCACCTCTCCGGGTACGAGCTGGTCCGCAACGGCGACCAGGCCTGGGCCTGGGACAGCGCCACCAACGAGGCGGTCCACCTGAGCGGGGTCCGGTCCGACGGCCCGGCCGCGCGGCCGGGAGCCGGCCACGAGGCCAGGACGCCGCTGACCGGGGCACCGACCACCCCGCAGGAGGCGGCCCGGCTGTTCCTCACCGCGAGCGCGGGCACCACCGCCGTGGCCGTGGACGGCACCGCGAGCGTGGCCGGGCAGAAGGCGTACCAGCTGAGCGTGAAGCCCACCCAGCCCGGCTCGACCATCGGCGAGGTGCGGATCGCGGTGGCCGCCGACAACGGCGTCCCGCTGGCCGTGGTGGTCAAGGGCTCCGACGGCAGCACCGTGCTGGACGTCCACTTCACCGACGTGTCGTTCGCCAGGCCCGCCGCCAAGACCTTCGAGTTCACCGTGCCCAAGGGCGCCAAGGTGACGGAGAAGAAGGCGTCGGAGGACCGGGCGGGCGCGGACGCGAAGGCCGAGGTCCCGCCCGGGGCGAAGGCCGCCGCGGAGGGCCTGAACGTGGTCGGCGAGGGCTGGACTGCGGTGCTCTCCGCCGCGCTGCCCAGCGGCGACGTGTTCGTCCCGGCCGAGGGCAGGGGCCCGCGCGGCAAGGGCGGGCGCGGGCCGGGTGCCGGCGAGGGCAAGGCGCAGAACCCGTTGGCGCTGGTCAAGTCGCTCGGCAAGCCCGTCGCCGGGGGATCGCTGATCAGCACCAAGGTGCTGAACGTGCTGGTCACCGACGACGGCCGGGTCTTCGCGGGCGCGGTGACCCTGCCGGTGCTGCAGAGTGCGGCCGGGGTGAAGTAAGTGACCCAGGCTCCGGTAACGGGGGACGTTACGGAGCCGGCCGGGGGCCGGGGCGCGACGACGCGCCCGGCCCCCGTTGCCGCTTCGCCCTCCCCGACATCGACGACGTCCACGCCCTCCTCCTCCCCCGCGTCCTCCGCGTCCTCCGACGACGTGATCAGAGCCAGGGGGCTGACCAAGCGGTTCCGTGGCGGCCAGCTCGCCGTGGACGGGCTGGACCTGACCGTCCCCCGGGGGTCGGTCTTCGGCTTCCTCGGACCCAACGGCTCCGGCAAGACCACCACCATCCGGATGCTGATGGGCCTGATCTCCCCCAGCTCCGGCGTGGCGACCGTGCTCGGCGAGTCGATGCCGCAGTCGGTCTCCACCGTGCTCCCCCGGGTCGGCGCGCTGATCGAGGGACCGGCGCTCTACGGCTTCCTCTCCGGCCGGGACAACCTGGCCCGGTTCGACGCGGCCGATCCGACCGCCGACCCGCGGACCCGGGCGCAGCGGGTGACCGAGGCGCTGGACCGGGTCGGCCTGACCGCCGCCGCCGGCAAGAAGGCCCGGGCCTACTCCCTGGGCATGAAGCAGCGGCTCGGCCTGGCGGCCGCCCTGCTCCAGCCGCGCGAGCTGCTCGTCCTGGACGAACCGACCAACGGCCTGGACCCGCAGGGCATGCGGGAGATCCGCGCGCTGATCCGGGAGGTCGCGGCGGAGGGGACGACCGTCTTCCTCTCCTCCCACCTGCTGGACGAGATCGAGCAGGTCTGCACGCACGCGGCGGTGATGTCGCGCGGCCGGCTGGTGGTGCAGGGCACCGTCGCCGAACTCGCCGCCCGGGCCCGGGGCCGGCTGGTGGTCCGGACCCCGGACACCCACCGGGCGGCCGAGGTGCTGCTCGCGCACGAGGTCGCCGGCGTGCAGGTCGGCGAGGAACGGGTCGACGGCGAGCTGGGCACCCTGGCCGAGGACGCGCTGCCCGGTCTCTGCGCGGCGCTCGTCGCGGCCGAGGTGCGGGTGCACGGCTTCGGGGTGGAGCGGGGCACGTTGGAGGACGCCTTCGTGGCGCTGACCGGGGAGGGCTTCGATGTCGCGGGCTGAGGTACCGGAGAAGGCAGCGGCCGTGCCGTCCGGGGCCCCGGCTCCGGGGACCGCGGTGTCCGGTGTCACGGCGGCTGCGGTGCGGCCGGCGCCCGGGCGGCGGCCGCAGACGGCGGCCGGGTTCCTGGCGCTGTTCCGCAGCGAGCTGGTGCTGACCTTCCGCCGGGTGCGGACCATCGTGCTGCTGGGGATCCTGGCGGTGCTGCCGATCCTGATCGGCACGGTCGTCAGGATCGAGACGGACGGGCCGCGCGGCGGCGAGGGTCCGGCCTTCATCGCGCAGGTCACCCAGAACGGGCTGTTCCTGGTGTTCACGGCGCTCGCCGTGGCCCTGCCGGTCTTCCTGCCGATGACGGTCGGCGTGGTCGCCGGGGACTCGGTGGCCGGTGAGTCCGCCACCGGCACCCTGCGCTACCTGCTGGTCGCCCCGGCCGGGCGGACCCGGCTGCTGGCCGCCAAGTTCACCGCCGGACTGGTCTTCTGCCTGGCGGCCACCGTGACGGTGGCGCTCGCGGCCGTGGCCACCGGGGCGGCGCTGTTCCCGGTCGGCGACGTCACGCTGATCTCCGGGGAGACGATCGGCCTGGGCTCCGCACTGCTGCGGGCGGTCCTGGTGGCGGCCGTGGTGGCCGCCTCGCTGGCCGGGCTGGTCGCGATCGGACTGTTCGTCTCGACGCTCACCGGCAGCGGCATCGCGGCGATGGCGGCGACCGTCGGGCTGGTGATCACCGTGCAGATCCTGGACAGCTTCCCGCAGCTGCACGCGATCCAGCCGTTCCTCTTCACCCACCACTGGCTCACCTTCGGCGACCTGCTGCGGGAGCCGATGTACTGGGACGGCGTGCTGAAGAACCTCGGGCTGCAGGCCGGCTACGTGGCGGTGTTCGGTTCGGCCGCGTGGTCCCGGTTCACCTCGCGGGACATCACGGCCTGAAGGGGCCGGGCCGGCGCCGGGACCGGGCCGCTCGGCGGACGGTGGCGGTGGCGGGCCCGGCGGCGGGGGTCGCGGGGGCCGTCACGAGGGACCGGGCCGCTCGCGGGACGGCCTCGGGACGGGGCCGAGGGCGCGGCCGCCCCGTTCGGCGGGTGACCGGGCTCAGCCGGTGGTGGCCCGGGCGGGCCCGGTGGTCGGCGTCGTGCCGGAGGGCACCGCGTCGGCCGGGGCCACGGCTGCGGAGGCGGCGGCCGCCGTCCGGGCCTGGGCGGCGGCCCGGTCCGTCCGGTCCGCCCGGACGCGCCGCAGGGCGTCCCAGGTGAGCACCGCGAGCGCGGCCCACACCAGGGCGAACCCGGCCCAGCGGGCGGGCGGCATGGACTCGTGGAAGACCGTGACACCGATCAGGAACTGGAACATCGGCGCCAGGTACTGCAGCAGCCCGAGCACGGTCAGGGGCACCCGGACCGCTGCCGCACCGAAGCAGAGCAACGGGATCGCGGTGATCACCCCGCTGAGCACCAGCAGCCCCGAGTGACCCCAGCCGAACGAGCCGGCGACCGTGTGCCCGAAGGTGCCACGGCCACTGACCTGCAGGTACACCAGGTAGCCGAGCGCGAAGGGGAACATGAAGGCGCTCTCCGCCGCCAGGCTCTCCAAGCCGCTCAGCCCGACCGTCTTCTTCAGCAGGCCGTAGGTGGCGAAGGAGAGCGCCAGGGTCAGCGCGATCCACGGCAGGCGCCCGTACCCGACGGTCAGCACCGCCACCGCGAGCGCGCCGATGCCCACCGCGACCCACTGCGCCCTGCGCAGCCGCTCCTTGAGCACCAGCACGCCGAAGGCGATGGTGACCAGCGGGTTGATGAAGTAGCCGAGGCTGGTCTCCACCACGTGACCGGCGTTGACGGCCCAGATGTAGACGCCCCAGTTGACCGAGATCACCACGGCGGCCCCGCCCAGCATGGCGAGCCGGCGGGGCTGGCCCAGCAGCGGGCGTATCCAGCCCCAGTGGCGCTGGACCAGGAGCAGGAGCACCACCGCGACGAGTGACCAGACCATCCGGTTGGCGAGGATGTCGTCGGCGGCGCCGGGCTCCAGCAGCGGCCAGAACAGCGGGAAGAGCCCCCAGATCCCGTACGCCGCGACGCCGAACCAGAGCCCTCGGCCGGCTTCCTGCTGGGTTGTCTCTGGCATGGACCGCCTGCTCTCCGCGCGCGCCTGTGTCGAGGCGACGGTAGCGGGCACGGGGGCAGGCTGTCATCTCCGTATTCTGATTTTGGTCATGACAGTCGTCGCGGCGGGGGCACGGCGGCGCAGCATCGCAGCCGCCCGCCCACCCGGTCACCCGGTGCGACGGGCGGGCGCCCGGGGCGGGCGCCCGCGCGAAGGGCTCAGGCCCCGAGCGCCACCTTCACGCTCTCCGCCAGCGGGGCGGTCGGACGGCCGATCAGCCGGGCCAGGTCGCCCGGGGTGCCGGCCAGCTCGCCACGCGCGATGCCGGCGTCCACGTCGACCAGGATCCCGGCGAAGCCCTCCGGCAGCCCGGCGCCGACCAGCACGGCGAGGTGCTCGGCGGGGGTCACGTCACGGTGCTCGACCGGCTTGCCCGAGGCCTGCGCCAGCTCGGCCGCCAGCTCCGGGAGGCTCCACGCGACGTCGCCGCTGAGCTCGTACACCGCGTTCTCGTGGCCCTCACCGGTGAGGACGGCCACCGCGGCGTCGGCGTAGTCCCGGCGCGGGGCGGAGGCGATCCGACCCTCGCCCGCGCTGCCGACCACCACGCCGCGCTCGGCCGTGCCGGCCGCGTCGCCCAGGTAGTTCTCGGTGTACCAGCCGTTGCGGAGGAGGGCGAACGGGAGTCCGGACCCGCGGATGACCGCCTCGGTGGCCTTGTGCTCGTCGGCCAGCTTGAAGGTAGCCACGCCCGGCGCGCTGGTGTAGGCGAACAGCGCGACACCGGCGGCGCGCGCCGCCTCGACGACGGCGGTGTGCTGCGGGATCCGGTGGCCGACCTCGCTGCCCGAGATCAGCAGCACCCGGTCGCCGGCCGCGAAGGCGCTCTCCAGGCTCTCCGGCCGGTTGTAGTCGACCACCCGGACGGCCACGCCGCGCTCCGCGAGGTCCGCGGCCTTCTCCGCGGAACGGACGGCCACCGCCACCTCGCTCGCGGGGACCTTGGCCAGCAGGCCCTCGACGACGAGGCGGCCGAGCTGTCCGGTGGCACCGGTGACGACGTACATGATGCTGCTCCCTGTGGTGGTTGCCCGTTGAACTTCTGCCTTCGACACTCACTTTAGGGGCGGCACTAACCTTTCGTAAGTACGCACTTCAAAGTAGGGTACTGACATGCAGGTAATGAACTCCGCCGACGCCCGCACCGCGGCCGGACCTCCGGCCGAGCCCCTGGCCGGACCACTCGCCACGCCGCACCGCGCCCTGCCCCCCGCCGACGTCTTCGACCGCATGTGCCCGTCCCGGGGCGTGCTGGAGCACGTCACCAGCCGGTGGGGCGTGCTGGTCCTGGGGGCGCTCGACGAACGCGGCTACCGCTTCAGCGAACTGCGCCGCCGGATCTCCGGGGTGAGCGAGAAGATGCTCGCGCAGACCCTGCAGACCCTGGAGCGCGACGGCTTCGTCCTGCGCGAGGCGCACCCGGTCATCCCGCCCCGGGTCGACTACAGCCTGACCCCGCTCGGCCGGGAGGCCGCCCGACTGGTCGCCGGCCTGGCGCACTGGTCGGAGGCGCGGGTGGGCGCCGTCCTGGCCGCCCGCGACGAGTACGACGCACGCGGGCGCTGAGCCTGCGGGCTCAGCCCTCGCGACACTCCTCGATCAGCGCCGCCAGCCCGTCCAGCACCCGGGCCAGCCCGAAGGCGTACGCGTGGTCCGGGTTGTACGCGCCGCCGTACGCCTCGCCGGCGGCGCTCCCCACCCGGGCCGCCACCGGATACCGCTCGGCGTCGAAGACCCGGGCCAGCAGCGCGGCGTTGGCGGTCCACCACTGGGCGTCGGACATCGCGCTCTCCTGCCGCGCGGCCCGCCCGTCGGCGGCCATCCGGGCGCAGGTCTCGACGAAGCCCAGCAGGTGCGTCAGCGCGGCGTCCAGCTCGACGTCCGGCAGCCCGGTTCCGGCCAGGGCCCCCAGCTCGTACTCGTACTTGGCCATCAGCCCCGGCCCGAGCGGCGGGCGGCTGGTGGCGACCGCCACCGTCCACGGGTGGGCCCGGTGCAGCGCGCGGTTGTCCTCGGCGACGGCGGTGACCCGCGACCGCCAGCCCGCGTCGGCGGGGACACTCCGGGGCATGGCCGCGTAGACGGTGTCCAGCATCAGGTCGAGCAGCTCGGCCTTGCCCGGCACGTAGGTGTACAGCGCCATCGGCGAGACCCCGAGGTCCTGGGAGACCCGCCGCATCGTGACGGCGTCCACGCCCTCGGCGTCGGCGATCGCGATCGCCGCGGCCGCGATCTCCACCGGGGACTTCGCCTGACGCGGCCCGCGGCGGCCGGGCCGCTCCTCCGCCGTCACGCCCCAGAGCAGCGCGAGGGTCCGCGCCGGGTCACCTGCGCTGCTGCGGTCACTGGCCATGCGCCGATCCTTTCACGCCCGCCGCCCCGGCCGCCGGGCTACCGTCGCCCCCATGACCGACCGCGCCCCCGAACCCCTCCCGCTCACCGACACCCCCGGCCTCGTCCGCCCCCGGGTCACCTGCCGCCGCTGCCACCGCCCCCTGCACGACCCCGAGTCCCGCATCCTCCGCCTCGGCCCCGAATGCCGGGACCCGGCGGATCGCGTCGCCCGCCACGACGTCGACCAGGACCCGCTGCCGGGGCTCGACGGGGCCTCGGACCGCCGGCCGTAACCCGGCGGCCCGCCCCTACGGCCCGCCCCGGCCGACCCGGCCGGGCGCGCCCGCTCGGGACCGGCCTCCCGATCGGCCCGGCCCGGGGCGGCCCGGGGCGGCCCTTGCACAATTCTCCGTACTATGTATAGTGTACTGCGTACGGGATAATCGCCGACGAGAGGGACCAGCATGCAGATCACCTCCTCCGCCGTTTCGCTCACCGTCGAGGACGTGGACGCCTCGGCGTCGTTCCTCCGGAAGCACTTCGGATTCACCGAGCAGATGGCGTCGGACGGGTTCGTCTCCCTCGGGCGGGAGGACGCCGGGCTGAACGTGGTCTTCCTGCGGCGCGGGATCGAGGTGCTGCCGGAGGGCTTCCGCGACCAGGTCGCCGCCGGACTGATCCTGGCCTTCGTGGTCACCGACGTGGCCGCCGAGGAGGCCCGGCTGCGGGCCGAGGGCGCGGAGATCACCATGGCCCTGCGCGAGGAGCCGTGGGGCGAGAAGCTGTTCCAGGTCACCGACCCGAACGGGGTGGTGATCCAGCTCGTGGAGTGGGCGGAACAGTCGTGACGGGCCGGCTTCCGGCCGCATGACGGAGCGACGCCCCCGCCCGCCCTTGCGCTTGACCTCCTGGACGGCGGCGTGGGTGTCGTAGGTCTCACCGGACTGGCTGACCGCGAGCTAGAGGGTGTCGGCCTCG